>NZ_JBEXCW010000026.1:0-24478 GCF_040605435.1 Streptomyces sp. NPDC005574 | reverse complement strand
GCCGACGCCGTCGACGGCTGCCCTCTCTCAGGTCGCCGGCCGTGATCCTGGCCATCCGGCGGGGACCGGGGCGGGGCCGGGGCCGACGCCGTCGACGGCTGCCCTCTCTCAGGTCGCCGGCCGTGATCCTGGCCATCCGGCGGGGACCGGGGCGGGGCCGGGGCCGACGCCGTCGACGCGGCTGCCCTCTCTCAGGTCGCCGGCCGTGATCCTGGCCATCCGGCGGGGGGCGGGGCCGGGCGGCGGGTGGGTGGGTGGCCGTCGGGGGCTCATGGCGTGCGGTGTGCAGCTTCGCGGCCGGCGGCGGTGTGCAGGGCGGCTGCCACCCGGTGTCGGGTGCGCTGCTGCTCGGCCGCCGAGCGGGCCAGGACGGCCGCCTCCACGGTGGCGGTCAGTTCCCGGTAGCAGATGCCGTGGGAGGGCAGCGCGCCCAGGACCTGCCAGGCCTGCGCGTCCCGGCAGTCGCGCGGGCGCGGGATGTCCGGCAGCAGGCGGTGCGGGCGGGCGCCCTGGCGGGCCAGCGCGCGCCAGCGGGCCCCCTGGTGGATCTCCTGGTGGATGCGCTGCGCCAGGTGGGCGGTGGCGGCGGCCGGGCCGAGCGGTACGGCGGTGGCCGCGCCGGTGGCCGTGCTGTGGGCGGCTGCTTCGTCCAGGCCCGCCACGTTCAGGGAGACGGCCGCGGCCAGGGCGGCCGGGTCGAGGCCGGCGCCGGCGGCGTGCTCCAGGCCCCTCAGGACGGCGTCGGCCACCTCGGCGTACCGCTCCAGGGAGACCACGGCCACGGCGTGCACGCCGATGCCCTGGCCCAGGCAGGCGGTGATCGCCTCAAGGCCCGGCCCGGTGGCCGCAAGGCGGACCATCAGGTTGGGCCGGCCGACGGCGTCGTGCAGGGCGCGGGCGGCCGCGGTGGCCGCGCCGGGGGCGTGGGCCAGGGCGACGGGGACGGCGGCGCAGACGTGGCCGTCGGCGCGCCGGCAGGCCTCGTGCGGAGGGCGCAGCCGGTCGGCGGCGCGGCGCGCGGCGTGCGTGACGAGTTCGGCGAGCGCCGCGGCGACCGGACGGCCGCGCCGGGCCAGCGCGCGCACGTGGGCGTCGTAGGCGGGGTAGGGCACGGCCGTGCCCTCCGCGATCCCGGCGCCGGGGTGGTGCTCGTGCAGCAACTCCCCCAGCGGTCCCTGGTCCACCGCGCTGCTGCCGGCCGCCGGGGCGGCGGGGGCGGTGAGCAGGACGGCGCTCATCGCCGGCTCCCGCGCCGGGTGCGGGCCAGGCGGGTGCGGGCGGCCGCGGCGACCCGCTCGGGGCTCAGGCCCTGCTGCTCGTACAGCCGCCGGTAGGAGGCGCCGGCGCCGAATGGTTCGACGCCCACGCTCTCCCGCGCCGCGCCCAGCAGTTCGTACCAGCCCAGGGCCTGCCCCGCCCGCACCGACACCCGGGCGGTGACGCGGGCGGGCAGCACGCTCTCGCGGTACGCCTCGTCCTGCTCGGCGAACCGCTCGGGGCAGGACATCGACACCACCCGGGTCGCGGTGCCCTCGGCCTGCAGGATCCGCCGCGCCGCGAGAGCCACCTCGACCTCGCCGCCGGCGGCCACGAGGATCACCTCGGGCAGCACCCCGGCCGCACTCTCGGCGCCGGCGTCAGCCTCAGCGCCTGCGTCTGCCCGGGCTTCGGCTTCGGCGAGGACGTGTCCGCCCCGCGCCACACCGCCGGCCGACGCCACGTCCGCGCCGGGCGACGGGGCCGAGGCGGACGGGGCCGAGGGGGACGGCTCACGGCAGCCGAGGACAGGTCCGAGGCCGAGGCCGGCGTAGACGACGCCGCCGTCCGGCCGCCTGTCCGAGCCGGAGGAGGACTGGAACAGCGGCAGGTGACGGCCGGGTTCGGCGCGCGTGACGCCGTCGGCGGGCGCGACATCCGGACCGGGTGAGAGGTCCGGCAGCGACAACTCCCCCGATTCGGGGCGAAGTTCGACGCGCGCGCCACCCTCGCCGGATACCGGGCCCGCGCCGGGCGCGGGGGCCGGGAGGGAGGCCAGGCGGCGGCCGGGTTCGGCGCGTGTGACGCCGTCGGCCGGCGCCGCGTCCGGACCGGGTGAGAGGTCCGGTAGCGACAACTCCCCTAATACGAGGTGGAGTTCGGTGCGCAGGCCGCCCTCGTCCGGTTCCGGGCCTGCGCCGGGCGCGGGGGCCGGGAGGGGCAGCAGGCGGCGGCCGGGTTCGGCGCGTGTGACGCCGTCGGCCGGCGCCGTATCGGGACCGGGTGAGGTGGCCGGCATGGGTGACTCCTGACGGCGGAGGGCGGGTGGGCGTGGGCGTACGGCCTGGTGGGTGGCGGGGTGGCGTTCGCAGGGGCTACGGGTGTGGAAACCCGGGCCGGGGCGACGGCGGGTGGAGGCGGTGTCCAAGGCCTGGCAGGGGCAGCCGGAGCTGGACTCGGGGCCGGGCAGGGTCGGCCCGGGCTCGGCGGCGGCAGCGGCAGCGGCAACGGCAACGGCAACGGCAACGGCAACGGCAACGGCAACGGCAGGGTGTGGGGTGGGCGGGCGGAGGCGGCCGGTGTTCATCGTCCGGTGCAGTGCCTCGACGCTCCCGGTGGAGGTCCCGTCGTGCGTCCGCTCCCCCTGCCGCACCGGCCGGCTGCCGGCCGGCCGGCTGCCGGCCGGCCGGTGCGGCAGGGGGGTGTTGCCCGGCACAGTGGCGTACGGGGTGTCCGGGAGGCGGGTGCGGTCGCCGTCTTGGCGCACAGCCGGGTCGGCGGGCTGCTGGGGGCCGGCCGGCGAGCTCGCCGCATGGCTCATTGCCTCCTGCGGGTCCCCGCCCCGGGCGAAGTCCCCGATCGTGGGGTCGAAGAAACCGGCGCCCGGCCGGGCGCCGGACCCGTGCGGGCGGCGCTCGTCCCGGGCGGCCGCCCGGGACGCCGATCTGGAACGCCGTGCGGTTCCAGGCGCCGTAGGGCGCGCGGAACCGCTCGGGCCGTTCCCCGTAGGCGTCCGGGCGGCCGCCACGGCGACACCCCGGAGCTGGTGTTCGGGCGGCCCCGCAACGCCGCCGGCGCCCGACGTGTGCCCGCAGCCGGACCGTGCGGGCGCGTAGGCGTCCTCGCGCCGCGACGACTGCTGGAGGCCGACCCGGAGGCCGACCTGGTGTCCGGCCTGGAGGCGGTCCCGGTGTCCGGCCCGGTGTCCGGCCTGGAGGCGGTGCCGGTGTCCGGGCAGGTGGCCGCCGTGGGGCCGGACCGCTGCGCCCGCATCGGGCCGGGCGCCGGAGGGCAGGGTCCGGGCCCGGTGCGTCCCATCCGGGGCCGCTTCCCGGGCGTATGCGAGGAGCAGGCGGGGCGGCGGGCCGTCGGCGCTGCCAGGGCGCGCGGGAGCGCCGTCCTCGCACCCCTGCGGGCCGGGGCCCTCCCGGCCGGGCCGGGAGGAACCGGCCGGGTGGTGCGGGAGGGTGTCGGGGGTGGTGGGGGCCGGCGGGGTGTGGGGGCCGGGGGGCGCTGCGGCTGCGGGCATGGGTGCCTCCTGGGGGGCGGGGCCGGCGTTTCAGCGGGGGCGGCCGGCCGGGGGCAGGGGCGCGCCCCGGGCGCGGAGCAGCAGGACGGCGGCGTGGGCGGCCGAGGCGAGGGTGATGTGGCGGTGCCAGCCGGCGAAGGAGCGGCCCTCGAAGTCGTACAGGCCGACCTGGCGGCCGGTGGCGTCCTGGGCGAGGTGTGCCGGGGTGGCGGTCAGGGCCAGCAGGGCGGGGGTGGACAGGGTGGTGAGGTCGGTGAGCCAGAAGTCGGTGCGGGGCGGGTGGTGGGGGTGGTGGTGGGCGAGCAGGAGGTGGCGCTGGCGTGGGCCGGGCGGGGTGTCGGCGGCCTGGCACGGCACCCGGGCGACCTCGCGGTGACCGGTGGCGGAGCGGGGGGCGCTGACCCGGCTGACGCGGCCCGGCGGCACGCCGGCGGCCAGTTGCCGGGCGGTGAGGGTGCGTCCGGTGGGGCGGCCGTCGGGGGTCAGGGGGGTCAGCGGCTGGGAGGCGCTGATGCGCAGCAGGTGGGGGAAGCCGGCCGCGCCCAGCTGGGCGGCGAGAGGGCCCGCCGGGGCGTGCCGGGCGTCCAGGAGGACCGGCACGGGGGGCGTGGGGAGGGTGGGGGCGGTGTCCAGGACCAGGTCGAGGCCGGCTTCGGCCTGGTGGTGGGCGAGGGCGTCGGCGGGGATGCCGGCCTGTTCCCGCAGGTGGGGGTCGTTGAGCCAGCGGGGGGTGAGGTGCAGGTGCCAGTCCAGGGGGTAGCCGCCCCAGGCGGTGGCGGCCCACAGGCCCACCGCCCGCTGCGCGGTGACGAGGCGTCCGGTGCGCGGGTCGGTGAAGTGGTCGCTGCCCACGCCGCCGCGCTGGGGGCGGGGCATGGTCGCGGTGTGCACGACCAGGGCCCGCGGCGGGGCGAGCTGGCCCAGGTGGCGGGCGAGGGCGGCCCGCACCGGCCGCCAGTGCCACGTCGAGTCGCTGACGAAGTGGTGCAGCCGCTGCGCGGTGGCCGGTATCCCGGTGGGCGAGGCGATGTTGCGGATGCTTTTACGGCCGGTCGTCTCCAGCAGCCCTCGGATGTACAGCTCGCCGCTGCGCCGCTGGTCCTGGCGGGCGAGGGAGGCCAGGATCTGATGGCACAGCCCGGCCACCACGTCCCCGGCCGCCTCCGCGGCCGCCTCGGCCGCGGCCGGCGCCACAGCGGCGGCCGGTGTGGTGGTGGGGCCGGCCACCGGGCGGGGGGCCGGGCCGGTGCGGGAGGGGGCCGGCCTGGTCGCGGTGAGGGCGTTCATGTGGCGAGCCGGGTGTAGGCGGCGTGCAGCAGTTCGGGGGCCGGGTCGCACAGCAGGCCGGGGCGGCCCGGCGCGTCCAGCACGGCGCACCGCAGCCGGCCGCGGTGCGCGGCGTGGGGGGCGAACGCGGCCCGCAGCCGCTCCCAGGCGTGGCGCGGGTAGCCGGTGGGCAGGTGCAGCGCCTCCAGGACGGTGCGGTGGCGCTGGACGTGTTCGGCGTCCAGCCGGCCGGCCTGGTGGGCGAGTTCGGCGGCGTAGACCATGCCGATGGACAGGGCGTGGCCGTGGCGGATGCGGTAGCCCTCGGCGTGTTCGACGGCGTGGGCCAGGAGATGGCCGTAGCCGAGGAACTCCCGCCCGTCCTGCCCGTGCCGCTCTTCCTGCCCGGCCGGTCCGTCCGCGCCGGCGTGCGCGTGGTTTTCGGTGGCGGCGGTGGCGAGGGCGGCTTTGGCGCGGATGGTGCGTTCGATCAGTTCCCGGGTGTGTTCTCCCGCCGGGTCGCTCACCGCCCGGGGGTCGGCCTCGATGAGGTCCAGCAGGGCAGGGTCGGCCAGCAGGCCGGCCTTGACGACCTCGGCGAGGCCGCTGACGTGGTCGGCGCGCGGCAGGGTGGCCAGCAGGTCCAGGTCGCACACGACGCCGGCGGGCCGGTGGGTGAGGGCGGCCAGGTTCTTGCCCTGGGGGATGTTGAGGGCGACCGGGCCGGCGACGGCGGCGTCGGTCATGGCGGCGGTGGTGGAGGGGGCCAGGATCAGGGGGATGCCGCCCTGCCAGGT
Organism: Streptomyces sp. NPDC005574; assembly: GCF_040605435.1. Classification (NCBI taxonomy): domain Bacteria; kingdom Bacillati; phylum Actinomycetota; class Actinomycetes; order Kitasatosporales; family Streptomycetaceae; genus Streptomyces; species Streptomyces sp. NPDC005574. The sequence goes on along the minus strand of NZ_JBEXCW010000026.1, from coordinate 18,910 downwards.
GGCGGCGAGGAAGCCGGCCAGATCGGCGGTGGCGCCCCCGCCCAGGGCGACGACGGCGTCGAAGCGGGTGAAGCCGGCCTCGGCGAGCTGGGACCACAGGTAGACCAGGACGCCGGCGTCCTTGGCGCCCTCGCCGGCGGGCACCACCAGCGGCAGCACGTAGCGGCCGTGGCGTTCGAGGTCACCGGCGATGCGGTGGGCGGCGGTAGCCAGCTTCGGCGGGTGGACGAGCGCGGTGCGCTGCACCTGCTCGCCCAGCAGCGCACCGACCTGCTCGTGCAGACCGGTGCCGACCACGACGGGATACGGCGCGAGAACCTCTCCCCCCACGGCCGTGTGTCCGGGGGCGGGTAGGGGGGTGGGGGTGGCCGCGGCGGTGGTGGGGGCGGCGGACGGGTGCGTCTGGAAGGTCACGTTCTGCCTCATTTGACGGCCAGGTGGGTGAGATAGGTGCGGTGGTTGCGGGCGGTCTCGGTGACGCTGTCGCCGCCGAACTTCTCCAGCGCGGCGTCGGCGACCACCAGCGCGGTCACGGCCTGGGCGACCACGGCGGCGGCCGGGACCGCGCACACGTCGGAACGCTGGTGGTGGGCCGCGCTCGCCTCGCCGGTGGCGGTGTCGACGGTGGCCAGCGCGCGCGGCACGGTGGCGATCGGCTTCATCGCCGCCCGCACCCGCAGCAGGCCGCCGGTGGAGATGCCGCCCTCGACGCCGCCGGAACGGCCCGTGGCACGGCGCAGGCCGCCGGGGTGGGCGACGATCTCGTCGTGGGCCTGCGAGCCGGGCACGGCGGCGAGCGCGAAGCCGTCGCCGAACTCGACGCCCTTGATGGCCTGGATGCCCATCAGGGCGCCGGCCAGGCGGGCGTCCAGCCGGCGGTCCCAGTGCACGTGGGAGCCCAGGCCCGGCGGGAGACCGTGCACCAGGACCTCGACGACGCCGCCGAGGGTGTCCCCGTCGCTGTGGGCGCGGTCGATCTCGGCGGTCATCGCGGCCGAGGCGTCGGCGTCGAAGCAGCGCACCGGGTCGGCGTCCAGCCGGGCGGTGTCCTGCGGCCCGGGCAGCGCCTGGGACACCGACACCGCCCCGCCCAGGGCGACGACGTGGCTGACCAGTTCGATGCCGTACGCCTGCTGCAGGAACGCCTGTGCCACGCAGCCCAGCGCCACCCGGGCGGCGGTCTCGCGGGCGCTGGCCCGCTCCAGGACGGGCCGGGCGTCGTCGAATCCGTACTTCTGCATGCCGGCCAGATCGGCGTGGCCGGGGCGCGGGCGGGTCAGGGGCGCGTTGCGGGCCTGACCGGCCAGCACGGCGGCGGGCACCGGATCGGCCGCCATCACCGTCTGCCACTTGGGCCACTCACTGTTGGCGACCCGCACGGCCAGGGGACTGCCGAGGCTACGGCCGTGACGCAGGCCGCCGACGAAGGCCACCTCGTCCCGCTCGAACCTCATCCGGGCACCACGCCCGTGCCCCAGCCGGCGCCGGGCGAGCGCGTCGGTGACCTCTTCGGTGGAGGTCCGCACACCGGCGGGCAGCCCCTCCAGCACGGCGACCAGGGCCGGCCCGTGCGATTCACCGGCGGTAAGCCATCGCAAAGCAGACAAAGCGGTTCCTTCGTTGAGGGCGGGCTGAGAACGGAAACGGAGGGTCGTGTGGGGGGGCGGAGGTGCGTGGGGGGGTGAAGTGTGTGTGTGGGGGGGGGTGAGGTGTGTGGGGGGTGCGCGGTCCGTCGCGGGCTCGCAGGCTGCGGGCCGCGTACGACTGCGACTGCGGGCCGCGTACGGCTGCGGGTGGTGCGCGGGGGCCGGATGCGCGGGGTGCGCGGGTGTGGGGGGCGCGGGGTGTGGGGGGTTGCGGGTGTGGGGGTGGGCTATTCCTGGAGCAGGTCGGGTTGTTGGGCGACGATCTCGTTGAACAGCAGCTGGAAGGAGAAGTGGCCCAGCTGCTGGTCGCCGAAGCCTTCGCGGGCGGCCAGGGCCTGCTGGTGGGTGAGGGTGTGGGGGGTGCCCGCGGCCTGGGCGAGGAGTTGTACCTGGGCGCAGCTGTCGTAGGTGAGGAACCAGTGGACGGCTTCGTCGAGGGAGTTGCCCACGGTGATCAGTCCGTGGTGGCGCAGCAGGATGGCGCGGTGGTCGCCGAGGTGGCGGGCGATGTCGCGGCCCTGGGTGAGGGTGACGGAGGGGCCCTGGTAGTCGCTGTAGAGGGTCTGGCGGCCGTAGAAGGCGGCGGATTCCTGGTCGATGGGTTCCAGCAGGCGGCCCAGGGCGCCCAGGGCGCGGGAGTGGGGGGTGTGGGCGTGGGCGGCGGCGGTGGCGTCGGGGTGGAGCTGGTGGATCTGGGAGTGGATGACGAACGCGCTGGGGTTGACCGGGTGGTGGCCGCTGACGACGTGTCCGGTGGCGTCGACGCAGATCAGGTCGGCGACGCGGACCTGGTGGAAGGAGACGCCGAAGGGGTTGACCCAAAACCGGTCGGGGTGTTCGGGGTCGCGGACGGAGATGTGGCCGGATATGCCTTCGCCGAAGCCGTGCCGGCCGAACAGGCGCAGGGCGGCGGCCAGCCGCTGTCTGCGGTGGCGGCGGGTCTCCTCGTGGGTGGCGAAGCCCGGTTCGCCGGGGATCGGCAGACCGGTGGGGGTGTCGGCCAGGTGGGCGGGGCGGGAGGCGGCGGCGAGCGGGCTCATGCGCGGAGGGATCCTTCCCGGAACGGGCAGCACGGGGCTGGGGGTGGGTCGGGGCTGGTTTTCAGGCGGCGGCGGCTGCCGTGGGGCGGGCGGCGGCGACGGTGGTGTGGTGGTCGTGGATCGCGGTGACGATGTCGTGGCTGCGGTCGACCAGGGAGGGGATGCCGAAGGTGAAGAAGAGGGCTCCGGCGGCAATGTCGCCGAGCCCGTACAGGCGCGGGTCGGGGCGGCCGTTGCTGGTCAGGCGGCTGGTGGCGCGGGCCAGTTGCAGTCCGCCGTGGGGGTGGCGGGTCACGGCGCGGGCGCGCAGCAGGGAGTCGACCACGGCCCGCGCGCCGGCGGGGATGCGGCCCTCGCTGGCGTTGACGGCGCTGATCACCCGGTCGGCGTGGATGTCGCTGCCGTCGGCGGCCAGCGCGTCGAAGCCGCCGCCGTCGGCGGGGATGATGTCCAGCAGGCCGCAGTACATCTCCAGCCGTCCCGTGTGCACCTGCTGCAGCAGGACGGCGGCGCTGGCGGGCGGCATGGGGCAGCACAGGCTCATCAGGGTGCGGTAGTGGGCGCGCAGCAGTTGCACCTTGTCCTGCTCGCGCAGCAGCGGCCACACGTCGGGGCCGGTCTCGGGGACGGCGCGCTGCAGGATGCGCAGGCCCAGCTGCGGCGAGTCGACCTCGCCGATCTGGCGGCGCAGCCGCTCGGCGGGATCCTCCAGGTCGACGCGGACGATCTCCTCGACGACGGCGTCGAGGTCGGCTCCCGCCGCACGGAATTCCGCGCGCAGCACCGCGGCGACGTCCTCGATGCCCAGCTCGCGCCGCCCGGATGCCGCCGCCCGGATGCGGGCGGGGGTCATGTGGCGCAGCGTCAGGGGCGCGGGCTGCTGGCGCACCCCTGGCAGCACCCCGCGCCGGGACAGCAGACTCACCCGCCCCCGGTGGCCGCCGGCGGTCAGCGCCAGCACCACGTCCACGGCCGTCAGGCCGCTGCCGATGACCGCCACATGCTCCTGCACGCCGATGCCGTCCACGGTGGCGGCCAGCGGGTAGGGGTCGGCGACGAACCCCGGGGCGCCGGTGAGGCCGTAGACGTCGCGGGGGCTGTCGCCGCCGACGCTGAGCACCACGTAGTCGAAGGCGCGGGTGGCGGCGCCTTCCGGGCCGGTGCCCAGCAGCACCTGGTGGGGCAGGCGGGCCGCGGAGGTGACCGCCTCCCCCACCACGCCCACCCGCCAGCCCCGCCGGCGCAACACCGCCAGCGCCGCATACGCCGACTCCTCCAGATAGTCGCCGTAGACGGGACGCGGCACGAACCGGGCCCCGCCCGGCCGCTCCGGACCCGCGCCGACACCGGTACCGGTGCCGGTGCCGGTGCCGGTGGTGGTGGTGGTCTGTTCCCGGGCGGCCAGCCAGCGCGTGAAGTGACCCGGATCCCCGGCCCGCACCGACATGTCCTCAGCGGTGGAGTTCACCCGCAGCGTCTCGGTGTCCACCTGGTAGGCCCGCCCCCGCCACAGCCGGGGCGAGGGCTCGAACACGGTGAGGCTGCCGACGGCGCCCCCGCTCCTGGCCAGCGCGTCGATCAGGCAGACAGCGGCCGCGCCGCCACCCACCACACCGATCGAGATTCCACAGGACATGTGTCAGTCACCTTCGGTAAACGAAAACACGCACCACACACCGGCACAGAGCACACACAGCACCTTCAGAGCGCCGAGCACGCGCAGCGACGCACACGGGTGGCCGTCCCCTTCGCGGGAGGCGGCTCCGATACCAGCGACTGTAGGAAGCGGCCTCCCCCGCCACTTGCCGCACCGCGCACCGCCACTAGCAAAAACACGCGCCCGCGAGGCTCATGAGGACGCGATCGCTGCAGCCGCGTTCGATGACCTGCGGGAAGAGGTGACCCTCCCGTGGGAGGCGGCAGGCCGGACTGAATCTTCTTGAACGGGTGCCGGCAGCTTCGGGTTCATGGTGAAGAGGGTGCAGTCTTCAAGCGGGGTCAGTCCGTCATACGGGGACGCGCCGCTGCCGCCCATGTGCGTTGCGGAAGTCTCGACAAGGCGGTGGGAGTTTCACGTCGTGCTCGGCTTCGAAGGCGTCTGCCGGGGCTGTGGGCGGGCAGGGGCCAGGGTCCCGTCGTTTCGTGATCGGTCCGGTTTGTGCCAGGTGAGCTGTCGATGTCGCCGAACGCCAGGTCGGATTCCCGCCAGCTTCCGCTGGTGGGGCCCGCGATGCTCGACGGCATGAACCGACTCGAGGGAAACGTCGCCTTGATCACGGGCGGAAGCCGGGGCATCGGCGCCGCCACGGCGCTCCGGCTGGCAGAGGAAGGCGCCGACATCGTCGTCACCTATGAGAACAGATCGGAGCGCGCCGCCGAGGTCGTGGAGCAGGTCAAGGCCCGGGGGCGCCGAGGTCTGGCCATCCAGGCCGACAGCGCGGTCCCCCAGGCACTGACTGTTGCGGTGGACGAGGCCGCCGCAACATTCGGCAGGCTGGACATCCTGGTCAACAACGCCGGCGTCTTTCTCGTCGGCCCGCTCGACGACCTGGGGCCGGCGGAGATCGACCGCACCCTGGCCGTGAATGTCCGGGCACCGTTCGTGGCGTCACAGGCGGCGGCGCGTCACATGGGCGATGGCGGACGCATCATCAGTATCGGCAGCAATGTCGCCGCCCGCGCGCCCTTCCCGGGCCTGGCTCTGTACTCGATGAGCAAGACCGCCCTTGTCGGCATGGCCAAGGGCCTGGCCCGGGAACTCGGTCCGCGCGGCATCACGGTCAATGTGGTCCACCCCGGCCCCACCGACACGGACACCAACCCGGCTGATGGCCCGAACGCCGAGACGATCGCCGGTTTCACCGCTGTGGGACGTTATGCGGAAGCGGCCGAGATCGCGGCCACCGTCGCCCACCTGGCAAGCGCCGACGGCGGGTACATCACCGGAGCCTCGATCCACGTGGACGGCGGCTTCACCGCCTGACAAGGGCGGGACGAGCAGCTCGGTGAGGACGGCCTGTTCGTCCTCGACCCGGTCGGGGCAGCGGCTGTGACGGCGGAGACCTCGGGCGATGTGGGTCCAGCCGTCGAGACGAAGGGTGCCGTGGGCAAGGTTACGCAGGCCGGCCATGGCGCGGGGTGCGGTGCCGGTGCGGACGCGGGAGGCATCCTCTTCGAACATCACGTCGCGGACATGGTGTTCCTTGTACTCGATCCACCAGTGCCGTCTGACGCATTGCGCGAGTTGTCCGGCCTGTTCATGGAGAGTGTCCAGGCTGGTGAAGGCATAGGCGCGGTCGATGGTGGTCTTCCCGTTCCGGACGGTGCGGCGGACGATCTGGAGGGCCTGCGCCGCGTGGGGGAAGGCAGCCGGGTCATCGCGGCGGTCTTCAGCCGGCGGATCTCGTTACGGCCACTGGTGGTGTCCCGACTGCGGTGGCCGAGCGGGACGTCCCGCCAGGGCAGTTGGTGCAGGCCCGGCGTCGAGGTGGGCTCACAGCAGGGCGCGGCGGGCTGTCGCCGCGGGCCGGCGGGTGGTGGGCCGGCGGGGCTGGCGGACTGTGGAGGCGACCTCGCGGCGGGCCGTCTCGGCTATCTCGATGATGCGTTCGGCATGCGGCAGCAGCCGTAACCCGGCTTCGGTCAGGGCGAGTTGACGCTGACTGCGGTCGAAGAGGTCCGCCCCGACGGCCTCCTCGAGATTTTTGATCTGGGTGGTGACGGTCGACTGGGCGTAGTGCAGGTTCTTCGCGGCCCGCGTGAAACTCAGCTCGGCCGCCACCTCACGGAAGGCACGCAACTGCTGGAACTGCATGACACGGCCCCTTTCCCCTCGTCCCAAAAAGATACCAGCTTGCACGTTCTTTTTCGAGGTGTGTGCACGGTGCCCACCGGCCGGACAGCGGCAGCCCGCGCGATCCCCCGCAGCGCCGCGCAGGCCCCCGCCGCGGGACGGGGCGCGTGACCGGCCCGCGGCCCTGGTGAAGTGACCGGCCCGCGGCCCTGGTGAAGGGGTGCGGCCGGCCTGCGGCCCTGGTGAGTGCGGCTCCGGTTCGGTCGGCTGACCCAGGACCTCGCGTCTCTCCAGTGGGGCGCGGCCCGGGGCGGGTGGTGGCCCGGCCCCGGGTCACCCCGCGGGCGCCGGGAGGGGCCTGTTCAGCAGGAAGGCCCGCAGGAGCGCGGTGTAGAGGGCCGGGAGTGCGCGATGGCGTGTCCCGGGCCCTGGACGGACCAGTCGGGAGTTTGGCAGGGTCTGGCGGTACTCCTGGGTGACCTCGGGTTTGATGAGGTCGCAGTGGCCGCGCAGGATCAGGGAGGGGATCACAGGTGCAAGCTCGGCGTGATCACGGCCTACTGTCAGGGTGTCAACAGGTGTCCTGACGCCTTGAACCAAGTGTGACGGATCAATCGATGATGTGGGACGAGTCGAGCCTGTCGGGTCTGCAGGCGCAGTTGGCACGCGAAATGCTGGGCAGCGTCACAGCGTTCACGCTGGGGCACAGAGTCCGGCTCGTGCGTGGTGTTGTGCATGCCCCGGATCGATGTGGCGTCGGCCGCGTCGTTCTCTGGGACGGGCGGGAGCTGGACACGTCAGTTGCCTTTGACATGCCGCTGACGGACACCCACGGCGCGAACATCCCCGCCGGGGACCTCACGGCCGCCCTGCGACGTGCATCGGCCGACTGCTCCGCGCACCAGGTCGAGGAGGCCCCCCGCGACGCCTTCCAGATCCCGGTGATCGACGCCTCGGCTGCTGTTCACGGCTTCGTCGACCATCCACGCTTCCTCGTGCCGGATGCATTGCGGGCCGCGGCGGCATCCTTCTCCGATCCGACGGAATCTGACGAGCCTGCGGAACTGCGCCTGCGTGGCTTCCTGCTTCTCGACCAGGCAACCTGTCGCCTCTACCTGGACACCCCCACCACGCAGGACGCTGCGCCCTTCGCTATCGACCTTCCCCTTCGAGACGAAGAAGGCTCTGTCGTTACTGGCATGACAGGAGCGCATGGCGTTCTTCCGGTTCTCTTGGAGACAGGGGAATTGCAGCGGATGCGGAAGGACGCCCACGACCCCTACTGCCATGCCGTCTACGACCTGGTGGACTGGTTCACGGGTCGCTGACCGGGCGTTCGGCCGGGAAATGTGATCTCCGGCCTGAGGGCTCCCGGCGGAAGCCACCAGAGCGGAACTGCGCCTGGCTGGGACGGTGACATCGCCTGGCAAAGGACTGCGAGTACCTGGCGTGTCTGCGCGGAGAATGCCATCTCCCTCTGCATGGCCCTGCTCCTGGTGCGCCGCCTCACAAGACCGGCCCGCCGACAGGCTTTTCAGACGCCCTCCAGTGCCGGGGGGGGCGCGTTCAGTCGGACATGGCGGCCGGTGACATGAGGTCTCTGGCGAGCTGGGGCAGCAGCTGGTCCAGCAGGTCGCCGGCGCGGGGCGCGCCGTCGCTGTCGCGCGGTATCTCCTCCACGGCGACGGCGTGCGCGTACAGGGCGGGCAGGTTGCGCTGGCAGGCGGCGAGCACGGCGCGGCGCCCGGCGCTCTCCTGCGCCGGCGTCAGCGCCACGAACGCGATGACCAGGGTGTCGCCCAGCTCGGGCAGGTCGGTGTGCAGCAGGGCGCACTCACGCACGCAGGCCAGTTCGAGCAGTTCCCCCTCCAGGGCGAACAAGCCGCGCTCGAAGACGCCGCGGGCATCCAGGCCGGGGGCGTTGTGGCCGGGGGTGTTCGGGTGGGGGCCGGTGGTGGTGGGGTGGGGGGTGCTCATGCGGTGATCTCCTGGTGCATGCTCTGCTCCAGCTGGAGGTTGAGGGTGATGATGGGGATGACCGCCTCGAGCAGTTCCGCGGTGCGGATACGGCCGGTGGGGCTGTAGGGGATGTGGTCGACGGCGATGACGTGGGCCGGGATCGAGGGCACGCGGCGGGCGCAGGCGGTGCGCAGGGCGGCGCTGCCGGTGGCCTCGCGGCCGACGGCGACCGCGATGAACGGCACCACCAGTGCGTCGCCCAGTCCGGGCAGGCTGACCCGCACCACGGCGGTGTCGCGCAGGCAGGGCAGGTTCAGCAGGTCGGACTCCAGGCGGAACAGGGCGGTGTCCACGGCCCGGTCACGGACGGGCGGGCGCACGCCCGCGGCGGGCCCGGTGAGGGTCAGGCGGCCCTGGTCGTCCAGGACACCCAGGTCGTCACTGACCCAGAAGCGCTCCGGTCCCGCGCCCGTGTCGAGGAGGGTGAAAGCGCCCCGACCGTCGGGGCGGTGACTGTCGGGGCCCTGGCTGTCGGAGTTCTGGTTTTCGGGGCCCTGGCTGCCGGGGTTGGGGGTGTCGGGGTTGTCGGGGTTGGGGGTGTCGGGGGTGTCGAGGTAGCTGTCCATCACGTGGGGGCCGGCGACGGCGAGGCGGCCGGGGCGGCCGGCCGGCAGCACGGCGCCGGCCTCGTCGAGGATCACCACGCTCGTGCCGAGCACGGGCCGCCCGGTGCGCATGCGGGTGACCTGGGCCTCCTCGGGGGTGAGGATCGCAGTGAGGCCGCCCTGGGGGCTGGTGTGGACCGGGTGCAGTACGGGGCCCAGCCGCTCCCAGGCGGTGTTGAGCATCCAGCGGCCGAGGTGGCCCCCCGGTGTGAGCACGCACCGCAGCCGCGCGGTGTGGGCGAGTTGGGCGCAGGCGGGGTCCTCCAGCAGCCGGCCCAGCGCGGCGGGGTCGATCACCGCGGTGGTGACGTCTTCGCCGGTGACCAGCGCGGCCAGCCGCCCGGCCTGCCCGGTGGCGTCCAGTACGACGGTGGCACCGACCGTGAGCAGGGCGTGGGCCAGTTGCAGGGACAGCGGCTGCCACAGCGGGGAGGCGACCAGATGGATGTCGTGGGCGTCGAAGCCGAACTCCTCGATGAGATCGATCAGCCCCTGCCCCTGGGCGGCGCCGTGGCGCACCGCGATCCGCGGCCGCGCACCACCGGGCACGACGGTCAACACCTCACCACTCCCGGCTGCGGGCGTGCCCTGCAGCGGTGCACTCGCCAGCAGAGCGGCGAACGACACCCCCGCACCACAGCCCCGCACCCCCGCAGGCCCCCGCACCCCCGCCGGCTCACCGAGCCCGGCGGGGGTGCGGGGCCCCGCACAGTCGCGGGGCCTTGCGGGCTCGCGCCCGGCCCCGCCCCGCACAGGCCACTCACCGCGCTCCGCTGTGCCGTCCTGAGCGGCGGTGTCCGGCCTCACCCCGTCCGCCGCGGCGGTGGGCGTCGCGGCCCGGTCCGCCGCCGCTGCGCTGCCCGCCGCGGCGGGGGCTGCGAGGCGGCCGGCTTCCGCGGTGGCGGTGGCGGTGGCGGTGGCGGTGGCGGGCAGCAGGATCTCAAGGGCTTCACGTCCGGCCGGCCAGGTGCGGTCCTCAAGCAGCGGCCGGTAGGGGGCGGTGGTGAAGAACGCCCACGGGTCGAGCAGGTCCAGGACTGCCTGCAGTTCGCCGGGGCGCTGGGCGGGATCAACTCCCGTGCACGGCACACCGAGCGTCGCGCAGGCGGCCAGCACCACGGTGAGTTCCCAGCACGGGCCGGCCACGAAGACCGCGCGGGCCGGACGCACTGTGGGCAGGCGGGAGGCCAGGCCGCCCGCGACCCGCTCCACCATGTCGGCGAACCGCGCCCAGGACAGGCGCGTCGCACCGTCCACCAGCGCGATCGCCTCGGGGCGGGCAGCCGCATGCCGGCGGATGTCGTCAAGCTTGATCATGTGGCATCTCCGTAGTCGGTGAGCCCAAGCTCCGATAAAAGACCCCCGGCCGTCAGGCAGCAGCCGCCCACAGACGCCGGAACACCGGCCGAAACACCGGAGGGCCGAGGACCGGAGCACCGGGCCACGGGGGCCGCGGGCGAGTGCGGGAAACGGGCGCGGAAACCGCTCGGGGGCCGGCCCCGCGGGAGCCGAGACCCCAGAGAAACAAACCTGCATGCGGGTTTGCAACGTGCATCGAAAAGTACGATGCCGGCCCCCCGCATGTCAGGTCCCGCCCCACCCCGCCCACCCGGGCACCGACACTGCGATACACCCCACCGGCCTACCCGAACTCCCGACCCCCGACCGGCCGATGCGATCCGGCCTACCCGAACTCCCAACCCCTGACCGGCCGATGCGACCCGGCCTACCCGAACTCCCAACCCCTGACCGGCCGATGCGGCCCGGCCTACCCGAACTCCCAACCCCTGACCGGCCGATGTGACCCGCTCACCCGGCCGGCCCGGGGCCCGGGGCCCGGGTCCGGGCCGGATGCGGCGTGGCCGGGGCCTGGCCTCGTACGGCGCGACGCGGCCGGTGCGCCTCGCCCCGACCCCGGCCCGGACCCCGGCCCGGGTGGCGTGGCCGGGCGTGTACCCGGCCCCTGACCCGCACTGGTCCGACTGACCCGCACTGGTCCGACCGGCCCGGTGCGATGTGACCCGACTTGTGGAGGACACCGTGTCCGACGACCGGACCCGCCCGGCGCACCTCACCGCTTTCACCTCACCGGCGCCCCGGCCCGCCCCCTCCCCCACGCCTCTGTGGGAGGCCCGTGCCAGACCCGGCCGCACCAGCGCCGGCACCGGCACCGGCACCGGCACGAACCACGACGGCCTCGGCAGGCACGGCGGGGCCGGCAGCGGCCCCGCTCGCGGCAAGGACAGCGGGGGCGTGGCCGCGGAGCACGCTGGAGCCGCCCCCCGGACGTCCGGTGAGGGCGCCGGCGAGGTGGGCGGTGAGGTGGGCGCCGGTGCTGCCGCAGGCCCTGGTGGGGTCGGCCTGGGCGGGGCCCGGATGCGGCCGGTGGCGGTGCTGGTCGGTCTGCCGGGGGTGGGCAAGTCGACGGTGGGGCGGCTGATGGCGAAGCGGCTGGGGGTCGCGTTTCGGGACACCGACGAGGACATCGAGCGCCGTAGCGGCATGTGCGTCGCGCAGATCTTCGCCTCGTACGGTGAGGCGGTTTTTCGTGAGCTGGAACGGGCGGCGGTGCACGCCGCGCTCGCCGGGCACGAGGGGGTGCTCGCGCTGGGCGGCGGCGCGGTCCTCGACCCGCTGACCCGCGCCCTGCTCACCGGCGGCCCGGTCATCCACCTCGACGCCGACGTGCAGGAGGTACTGGCCCGCCCGGCGAGCGTCGGGGCACGCCCCCTGCTCGCCACCGACCCGGCCGCCCGGCTGCGGGAACTGGCCGCGCACCGCGCACCCCTCTACCGCCAGGTCGCCCGCGTACGGGTGTCCACCCGGGCCACATCCGCGGCGCAGGTCACCGGTGCGGCCCTGCGCTCACTGGCCCTCACCCCAGCCCCCTGAGCCCCCCTGCCCGCACCCCATCGCGGCGAGGCCGGCCGCGCACAGCCGGCCGGCCGGGTTGTCGTGACAGCCGGCCGGCCGGGTTGTCGTGACAGCCGGCCGGCCGGGTTGTCGTGACAGCCGGCCGGCCGGGTTGTCGTGACAGTCGGGCGGTGGGGTTGTGGTGGCGGTCGGGCGGTGGGGTTGTGGTGGCGGTCGGGCGGTGGGGGCGGTGTTCTCCGAGCCGCGCGCGCCACGCCCTCCACCACCGCGGCCGCGGAAACGATCAACCACGTCACTTCTACCGCTCGGCCCCAGCCGGTGGTCTTGCGGCGGTGGTGGAGGGCCGGCGTGGTGCGGCGCGTCATGTCCCGGCCGGGGTGGAGGCTCGGGGAAGGCGTAGCTGGAAGCATGCTCCGAGGGGCCGGGGGGTGAGGGTGAGGGTGCCTCGGTGACGGTGGGCCAGGTCGCGGGCGATGGCGAGGCCCAGGCCGGTGCCGCCGTGGTCGCGGGAGCGGGCGTCGTCGAGCCGGACGAAGCGTTCGAAGATGCGCTCGGCGTCCTCGGTGGGCACGCCCGGTCCGTCGTCGTGCACCGTGAGGACGACCCAGGCGTCCTGGTTTCGGATGGTGATCTGGATGCGGTGGGCGGCGTGGCGGGCGGCGTTGTCGATGAGGTTGGCCAGCAGTCGTTCGTAGTCGCCGGGGTTTCCGTGGGCGTGTGCGGGGGCGGTGCTGTCGCAGGTGAGGGTCAACGGCCGTTCGGTGAGGGGGTATTGCTCGGTCAGCCGCAGGGCGAGGGCTGTCAGGTCGACGGTTTCGGGGCCGGCTATGAGGGTGCGGGTGTCGAGGCGGGCCAGGAGCAGCAGGTCTTCGGCGAGGGCCTGGAGGCGGCGGGTCTGTCGTGCGGCGGTGGTGGCCGCGGCGGGCCAGTCGGTGCGCTGCGGGTAGGCGAGCGCGACTTCCAGGCTGGCCAGCAGTGTGGTGAGGGGGCTGCGTAGTTCGTGGGCGGCGTCCGCGACGAAGCGGCGTTGCCGGGCGGCGGCGTCGTCGAGGCGCTGGAGGGTGCTGTTGATGGTGGTGGCCAGGGCGGTGATCTCGTGTCCCGTGGCGGGGACGGTGACGCGTTCGCGGGGGTCGCTCGCGGTGACCGAGGCGGTGAGGACGCGGATGGCTTCGACCGGCCGCAGCGCGATTCGGACGGCGAAGTAGGCGGCGGCGGCGATCAGTACGAGGCTCACGAGCCCGGCCCGCAGCAGCAGGAGGTCGGTGGTCTCGGTGATTGCCTCGGCTGTGTGCGGGAGCACCACCACATATACCCGCAGGTTGGCGTCGGCGGTGACGCCCAGAGCAGCGGCTTTGTCATCGCCCAGAACATCGGCCGGGATATTGGCCGTGATGACCTGATTGGTCCCGCCGGCCACAGAGGATTTGTCATGGGGGTCGTAGTCGGGGTTCGCAGGCAGGCGAACGGTAGTAATGAGCTCGGCCCTCAAGGCTTTCGGCGGGGCGGGCATCACGTGGTGGGTGCCGGGAGCGAAGTCGTCCATGCCTCCGCCGTAGGCGACAGCGGTGCGCCGACCGGTCGCGACGACCTCGTACGGCACAGTGCTTATGGAGTCAGGAATGACACCCTGTTCCAACTTGTCGCAGAGAGACCAGAGTTGTTCCTTGGCTTGGTCTTCGGCGATCTGCGTGCTCTGGCGGTAGACGTCGTGGTGCAGCCACCAGCCGATGCCGACCAGGATGACGGCGGCGGCCGAGGCAGCGGCCAGGGCCGCGCGGGCCCGTACCGAACGCGGCCACCAACGGCGCCGCGGCTCAGTCGCGTTCACGGTCGTCCACCAGCCGGTAACCGCTGCCCCGTACGGTCTGCAGGGACCGTCGGCCGAACGCGGAGTCCACCTTCTTGCGCAGTGCGCTGACGCGTGCCTCCACCAGGTTGGGATCCAGGGCTTCCTCGGGCCACGCGTGATAGAGCAGATCCGATTTGGAGACCGCCTGACCCGCCCGGCGGGCCAGCAGCTCCAGCACGGCGAACTCCCTGGGCGTGAGCTCCACCCGCACCCCGGCCCGGCGGCAGATACGGCCGGCGACATCCAACGAGAGGTCGCCCACGGCAAGGACGGGCGGGGCGAGCGTGGCGGCCCGTCTGACCAGCGCCCGCAGCCGTGCGACCAGCACCACGTAGGAGAAGGGTTTGGCCAGGTAGTCGTCGGCCCCCGTGTCCAGGGCCTCCGCCTGATCCCACTCCCCGTCCTTGGCGGTGAGTACCAGGATGGGGGTCGCGTTGCCCTCCCGCCGCAACTGGGCGCAGACCTTGTAGCCGTTGAGTCCGGGCAGCATCAAGTCCAGGACGACCAGGGCATATTCGCCGGTCCGGGCCATCCACAGGCCCTGCCGGCCGTCATGGGCCAGGTCGACGCTGTAGCCCTCGGCGCTCAGACCGGTGTGCAGGGTGTGGGCAAGGTCCACCTCGTCTTCGACCACCAGGATGCGCATGCGGTGCAGCCTCGCACAGCGCCGGCCCGCCTTCCTGATCGGCTGGTCAGGTTGGGTCAGCCTCCGGTCAACGAGGTCCGGGCACGCTGGCGGAGTTTCTTCGCCACTGCTGAAAGGCCCTGTCGCCGATGTCCGTTGATGAACGTGTCCCCGTCGCGGCCCAGACGGTTTCCCCTCCTGTGCCCGCCCGTCGACAAACACCGGGCCCGGCCAGGGCCGTTGTCGTCCTCGCGCCCTTGGCACTGACCATCGCTCTGGGGCTCTGGGGTATCCGCAGGAAGAACACCATGTGGGGGGACGAGTCCGTCACCTATCAGCTCGCGCACCGCGATCTTTCGCAGATATGGCTCACCGCCCAGCATGTTGATCTGGTTCATGCCCTCTACTACGCCGTGATGCACGAGATCTTCGGTCTCTTCGGCGGAGGGCTGCTGACGTTGCGGCTGCCGTCCGTGCTGGCGATGTCCGTGGCGGCGAGCGGAGTCGGGCTTCTGGCGCTACGCCTGGCGGGACCCCGTGCCGGGCTGGTGGCCGGGCTGGTGTTCCCGCTCCTTCCCCAGGTACAGAAGTACGCGCAGGAAGGCCGCTCGTATGCCATGGTCTGTGCCCTGCTCACTTGGGCCACCTATGCGCTCGTGGTCAGCGTCCCGCATCGCGCCCGGTGGCGGTGGGCGGTCTATGGCTCCACCATGCTGCTGGCCTGTCTGCTCCATGAGTTCGCGGTCCTCGCCCTGGTTGCACACGGCGTCACACTGGTCGTCTCCCGTGTTCCACGACCGGTGCTGAGGGCGTGGAGTGTGGCTGCCGCGGGCGTTGTGGCCGGGCTGTTGCCGCTGGCAATCTGCAGTGCGGGGCAGTCGGAGCAGGTGTCCTGGATCGGCGGACCGGTGCGGCCTGGTTATTTCCTGGTGGTGGCGGTCGTGGGCGTGGCGTGTGCCCTGGCGCCCCTGAGGGTGAGGGGGCCTGTGCGGCTTTCCGCGCTGGCTGTGCCGATTCTTGCGCTTCCGGGCCTTCTGCTGCTGATCGCCTCACTGGTCAAGCCCCTTTTCGTCGACCGGTATGTGCTCTACAGCAATATCGGAGTCGCCCTGCTGCTGGGTGCCTGGATGGATTACCTCCTCCGGCGGCAGCGGTCTTCCCGCTACGTGTGGATCGCGGCGGTTGCCGTACTGGCCGCGCTCCTCCAGCCGAGCCTTTCGCTGAGGACGCCCCAGAGCCGGAGCAATGACGTCACCGCCATCGGCGCCACCATACGCAAGGAAGGCCGTCCCGGCGACGGGCTGCTCTATCTCTCCGGCCAGCACCGGATCTTGACTGCGGCCAACCCCGAGGACACCCGTTTCCTGACAGATCTCGCCCTGGCACAGGACCCCGTTTCGTCGAACACACTTGCAGGTGTCGAGTTTCCCGCCCAGGAAATTGCGGCACGCATGCTGGAATTCGACCGGATCGTCGTGGTCCGCGCGGCGGGTACGCACTCGACCAACCCGCAGGAGGAAGCGAAAACAAACACCCTGCGATGCCACTTCCACGCACACACAACAACCCAAACCGGCGGGGCACGCATCACCGTCTACATCCAAAACCACGACCACGGCCCGTCACCGAAGAAGACCAGCCGGATCCAACAACCCCAAGCGAGCAAGCAAGGAGGACGATGAGGTGACGGCCGTGACGGCGGCCCGGCGCGCGGGAGGACGAGGTGAGGCAGTGGGGCCGGCCCGGCGAGCGAGCAGGGAGGGCGATGAGGTGACGGCGGTAACGGCGGCCCGGCGAGCGAGCAGGAGGACGAGGTGAGGCAGTGGGGCCGACCCGGCGAGCGAGCAGGGAGGGCGACGGAGGTGACGGCGGTAACGGCGGCCCGGCGAGCGAGCGGGAGGACGAGGTGAGGCAGTGGGGCCGGCCCGGCGAGCGAGCGGGGAGCGCGCTGAGGTGACGGCGGCCCGGCGAGCGAGCGGGAGGACGAGGTGAGGCGGTGGGGCCGGCCCGGCGAGCGAGCCGTGGGGGTGATGAGGGGGGCGGGGTGCCGGCCGGGCCGACACCATCACCTCACGCTGTCTGCGTGCGGGATCCTTGAGGCAGAGGCCGCCCCGGACCGGGCCCCGTAGGACGGAAGGTTGAGGGGAGCCGCCGCACCGGCGGCCCGCGCGTACGCGCCGCCGCACCGGACGGCCCGCGCGTACGCGCCGCCGCAGCATGCCGGCTCAAACCCGATTTCAGCACCGGGCACGACGGGGCACAAGTCGGTGCGGTGCGGTGAAGTGTCCGCCGGGTCCCCCGCCCCGACGGCCTGTACAGCCTGCTCCGTGAGTGGTGCACCAGCCGGTGAATGCCGGCAGGCCTCCTACGGTGGATGAACGTCCGCGACTTCTCCGCGGTCCGTGAAGGGCCGAAGGTCTTCCTCGATCACAGTCCGTGGATGTCCGCGGGTCTCCCGCGATCACGGTCAGTGGATGTCTGCGGGTCTCCCGCGATCACGGTCAGTGGATGTCTGCGGGTCTCCCGCGATCACGGTCAGTGGAGGGCCGCGGGTCTCCCGCGATCACGGTCCGTGGAGGGCCGCGGGTCTCCCGCGATCACGGTCCGTGGAGGGCCGCGGGTCTCCGCGGTCCGTGGAGGTGCGCGGCGGGTGTGATGGGTGCCGGGGTCCGTCGCCGGTCGTCCTCCTGCGACGGACCCGGCTACCGGGCGCCCTGCGTCACGCTCTCGCGTTCCTGGACGGCCCGTTCCACTCTGGCCATCAGGCGTTTGCCGCGGTCGGCGGAGATCTCCAGCCGGGCGAAGACCTCGGGGGTGGCGACGGCCCGGGCGAGGTTGCGGTACAGCACCGCGATCCGCTCCTCCACGTCCTTGCGGTCACTCATCACCTCCGACATCAGCTGCACCCCGCTGAACGCGCCGACGATCATCTGCGCGGCGGCGTTCACGTCGGTACCCGCCACCAGCTCACCCAGCGCGTCGGCCTCGGTGAGGATACGGGCGTGCAGGTCGATCCACGCCTGATACGGCACCCGGCGGTCGATCTCGTGCGCCTGGTCGACGGCCAGACGGATACTGCCCTGCAGCATCCGGTCGAAGGTCAGCCGGTAGGCCACCAACTGCCCGATGTCCAAGACCTCCTGGAACTTGACCGTCTGCTCTCCCGGCGGCACCTCCAGATAGCCGATCTGACCACCCACCTGCTCATCCAGCACCGCCTGCGCCAGCTCCACCTTCGAAGCGAAGTGGAAGTAGAACGCTCCCTTCGTCACCTTGCACCGGCTGTAGACGTCGAAGATCGTGGCCCCCGCATACCCATGCTCGGCGAAGACCGTTCCCGCTGCCTCCAGAATCGCTTTCCTGGTCCTGACCGCACGCTCCTGTCGCGCCACGCGGCCTCCCATCTGTGCCCAGCCGCCCGGGGGGACGGCTTCCCAGATGCGCTTCTCGGGATCGCGCATCAACTCATTGAAAAACAAACCCGCATGCCTGTACCTTACCGACCGCGGGGGGGGAACGGCCATACCCCACGTCATGCACCTTCACCGACGAAGGAAGAAACCCATGACCACGAGTGCTATGGCTCTGCACGTGCGACACACCCACCAGGGGGCACACCACACCACGACCGGCCAGCTCACACCGTCACGGCCGGCCCGTCCGGCACTGCCGGTGGACAAACACCTCGTCCACCGCGCACACCTGCGCGACGTCCTGCCCACACACCTCACACGCCACGACGACACACACTTCACCGTGTGCGCACGCTGGCCACGCGAACACCGCCTGTTCGTGGCCTGCGACGGCCGCTACACCGCCTCCCTGGTCCTGGAGACCATCCGCCAGACCACCCTGCTCATCTCCCACGCCCACCTCGGCGTGCCCGTGGGCCACCACTTCGTGATGTGGGACCTGAGCCACCGCCTGGACGCCGCCCTCCTCCAGCGCGGCGCCAGCCCGGCCGAAGTGAGCCTGGACGTCACCGTCACCGTGCTGCGCCGACGCGCCGCGCTACCCACCGGCATGCGCATGGAAATGACCCTGAAAATGGACGGCCGGCCCGTGGGTTCCGGATCCATCCGCTTCGACGTCACCTCACCCGCCGCCTACACCCGCATACGCGGCCACATACCCCCCGCCCCCCAACCGGCGGTACTGCCCCAGCCCCTCGACCCGCGCACCGTCCACCACCACCACGCCCAGGACGTCACCCTCGCCCCCACCACCACCCCCGGCCAATGGCAACTACGAGCCGACCCCGCAAACGACCTCCTCTTCGACCACGCCAACGACCACCTCCCCGCCATGGTCCTGGTCGAAGCCGCCCAACAAGCCGCCCACCTCCACACCCCCGGCCGACCCTTCACCCCCTCCGCCTCCGAAATGCGCTTCACCCGCTACATCGAATTCCACACCCCCTGCCTCATCACCACCCACCCCCACACCACCCCCCACA
>NZ_JBEXCW010000025.1:0-101329 GCF_040605435.1 Streptomyces sp. NPDC005574 | reverse complement strand
ATCTTCCAGCGCAACACCCGCGCCTCCGGCGTCATCCCGCAGATCAGCGTGATGCTCGGCCCGTGCGCGGGCGGCGCGGCCTACTCACCGGCCCTCACCGACTTCGTCTTCATGGTCCGCGACATCTCCCAGATGTTCATCACCGGCCCCGACGTCGTGCGAGCCGTGACCGGCGAGGAGATCAGCCAGAACGACCTGGGCGGCGCCGACGTGCACGCCACCACCTCCGGGGTCGCCCACTTCGCCTACGACGACGTCCGCAGCTGCCTGGAGGACGTACGCCACCTGCTGTCGCTGCTGCCGTCCAACAACCGCGAACTGCCGCCCACGGCCCGGACCGGCGACCCGGCGGAGCGGCGCACGGACCCGCTGCTCGCTCTCGTCCCCGAGGACCCGAGCCGGGTCTACGACATCCGGACCGTCATCGAGGAGATCGTCGACGACGGCGAGTACTTCGAGGTGCAGCCGGGCTGGGCCACCAACATGGTGTGCGCGCTGTCCCGGCTGGACGGCGAGGTCGTCGGCCTCGTCGCCAACCAGCCCGCCTCCTTCGCCGGCGTCCTGGACATCGACGCCAGTGAAAAGGCCGCGCGGTTCGTGCAGTTCTGCGACGCCTTCAACATCCCGCTTGTCACCCTCATCGACGTGCCCGGCTTCCTGCCCGGCGTGGACCAGGAGCACAGCGGCATCATCCGGCGCGGCGCCAAACTGCTGTACGCCTACTGCAACGCCACCGTGCCGCGCGTCTCCCTGGTCCTGCGCAAGGCGTACGGCGGCGCCTACATCGTGATGGACTCCCGATCCATCGGCACCGACCTGGCGCTGGCCTGGCCGTCCAACGAGATCGCCGTCATGGGCGCGGAGGGCGCGGCCAACGTCATCTTCCGCCGGGAGATCGCCGCCTCCGACGATCCCGACGCCACCCGGGCGCAGAAGATCAAGGAGTACCAGGCGGAGCTGATGCACCCGTACTACGCGGCCGAACGCGGCCTGGTGGACGACGTCATCGACCCGCGGGACACCCGCCGGGCGCTGGTACGGGCGCTGGCGATGCTGCGCAGCAAGCAGGCCGACATGCCGTGCCGCAAGCACGGCAACCCGCCGCAGTGAGCGGGACCGACGGCGAGCGGGACGCGCTGGTCATCCGCGTCGTCAGGGGACGGGCCACGGCCGCCGACATCGCCGCCCTGACCAGCGTCCTCCTCGCCCGAGCAGCCGCCCTCACCCCACCCGACCCCACCCCCCGAACCCGCCCCACAGCCCCCTGGCGCCCCCCACCCCCCAAAAACCCCCGCCCCTGGACCACCTGACCCCGAGGGGCGCGGGGCACTGCGCGACAGGCCGCACCCCCACCCACCCTTGAGGGGCGCGGGGAACGGCGCGACAAGCCACAGCAAACCGGCACGGGCAGACAACGCGCACCCCCACCCACCCTCCGGGGGCGCGGGGAACGGCGCGACAAGCCACAGCAAACCGGCACGGGCAGACAACGCGCACCCCCACCCACCTTCCAGGGGCGCGGGGAACGGCGCGAGAAGCCACAACGAACCCGCACGTTCAAATCACCCGCACCCCCACCCCCAGGGGCGCGGGGAACTGCGCGACCGGCCACAACCAACCCGCACCCGCCGAACAACCGCCCCCGAGGGCCCCAGCAACGGAGTTGCCATGACCGCCCCACCCCTGGCCCCCGCAAACCAAGACCTCACCGCCCTGCGCCAGCAGCTCCGCACGCTCACCGACCGCGCCGACCTCACCGCCCTGGTCGACCGCTACGTCATCCTCCTCGACACCCAGGACGAGCACGGCTTCGACGACACCTGGACCCGCACGGTCTTCACCGAGGACTGCCGGCTCGAGTTCCCCGTCGGAAGGGCGTCCGGCCTCGACGGGCTCGCCGCCTTCCACCTGGAGAAGAAGTCCCGCTTTGCCCGCACCCACCACCTCGCCTCCACCCACGGCATCCACCTGGACGGCGACACGGCCCGGCTGCGCGTCCACCTGGTCGCCTCGCACGTGCACCACGACGACGGCCCGGACCCCGGCGGCCGCTTCGACATCGGCGGCCACAGCGAGGGCGAGGCCGTCCGCACGCCCGACGGGTGGCGGCTGCGCCGCTGGACGTTCCACCTCGTCTGGTCGGCCGGAGCCGGACCCCGGCCGGGCCCCGCGCCGAGCGCCCTGCGCGCCTCCCAGCCGCAGCCGCGCGGTTGACCGAGGGCCGCCGGCCCATCCGCCCCGAAGGGAGAGACCCCGTGTCAGCGATACCCACCACCCCCCAGGCCATGGAGACGTTCCTCTGCCGCAACCTGGCCTCCTACCTCGACATCCCCCCGGCGCACCGCATCCACCGCGACCGGCCCCTGTACAGCCAGGGCGTCGACTCGCTCACCGCGCTGGCCCTCCAGCGCAGGCTGGAACACGCCCTGCGCATCCCCGTCCCGGCGAGCTACCTGCTGCGGGAGAACTCGGTCAGTGAACTGGCCGCCGTACTGGCCGATCTGGCGTGTCGCGCCACCGCGTCACCTGGGGGCGAGGCGGCCGCCGCCTGAGCGGAATGTCCGAATCCTCTTGCTTTCGCACGCGTGTTTGTGGACAGTGGTGCCGCGCCACCATGACCGGGCCGGCGAAAGGCTGTCGTTGAGACTGTCGTTGGGACCGACACGGATCCTCGTTGCGGGCGGGAGCGGCTTCGTCGGCTCCCACGTGGTGCCCCTGCTGCGGGCGGCCGCGGCGGACGCGCCGCAGGACATCGCCGTACGCCTGCTCACCCACCGCAGGCCGCCCCCCGGCACGGCGGCGGGCGAGGTGGAGGCGGTGCACGGCGACCTCGCCGAGCCCGCCACCCTGCGCGGCGTGTGCGACGGCGTCACCACCGTCCTGCACCTCGCGGCCCGGATCGGTGGCGGTGAGGAGGACTGCCGGGCGGTGAACCACGAGGGCACCCGCGCCCTCCTCGCCGAGGCCCGGCGGGCCGGCGTCCGCCGCTTCGTGCAGCTCGGCACCGCCGCGGTCTACGGCGACGGCCCGCACAGCGGCGAGTCCGAGGGCCGGCTGCCGGAGACGCCCGTCTCCGCGACCAGCGTCACCCGGCTCGCCGGCGAACGGCTCGTGCTGGCCGCCGGCGGGACGGTGGTGCGTCCCTACCTCGTCTACGGCGAGGGCGACACCTGGTTCGTCCCCGCACTGGTCAGACTGCTCGGCCGCCTGCCGCACTGGGTCGACGAGGGCGCCGCCCGGCTGTCCCTGATCTCCGCGCCTGCCCTGGCGGGCGTCCTCGCGGAACTGGCCTTCGCCGCGCCCCCGCCCGCCGGCCGCGTCCTGCACGCCGCCCACCCGCGACCGGTGTCGGTCCGGGAGCTGGTGACCACGGTCTGCGGCGCCCTGGACCTGCCGCTGCCGACCGGCACGATGACCGGCCGTGAGGCGCTGTCCCACCTCGACGCGACCGCCGATCCCGTCTTCCGGCGCCACCTGGCGCTGATAGCGGTGGACCGCTGGTACGCCACGAGCCACCTCTGGTCCCTGCTCTCCCGGCCCCCCGGCCCCGCTTTCCCCCAGGACTTCACCCACCACACCCCGTGGTACCGCACGTCCCTCCTGGAACAACTCCCCAAAGCCACATAGCAGCAACACCCCCAGTCCCCCGAGCAACCGAGCACCCGCCCTCAACCGGGGCCACCCCTCAGGCACCCCCAGGGGCACGAGGAACCGCGCACCCAGTCCTCAGCCGGGGGCACTCCTCAAGGCACCTTCAGGGGCGCGAGGAACCGCGCACCCAGCCTCAACCGGGGGCACCCCCCAGCCCCCCAGGGGCGCGAGGAACCGCGCACCCGGCCTCAACCGGGGGCACCCCTCAAGGCACCTTCAGGGGCGCGAGGAACCGCGCACCCCGCCCTCAGCCGGGGGCACTCCTCAAGGCACCTTCAGGGGCGCGAGGAACCGCGCACCCAGCCTCAACCGGGGGCACCCGGGGGGCACCCCTCAAGGCACCTTCAGGGGCGCGAGGAACCGCGCACCCAGCCTCAACCGGGGGCACCCCCCAGGCCCCCAGGGGCGCGGGGAACTGCGCGAAACCCCGACGGGCGTCCACCCACCAGACACCCCCGACGGCATCACCCACCCCACCCCACGCCCTCGGCAAGGTCACAGCACCCCCCGCACCCCCCGCACCAACGCCTGCGCCCGCAAATCCGCCGTCACGCTCCTGCGGAACCCGTTCGTCACATAGCCGAAGGCGATGCCCGACTCCGGGTCGGCGAAGCCGAGGGCCCCGCCGCGGCCGGGATGGCCGAAGGAGCCGGGGGAGAGCAGCGGCGAGGCGGCCTCGTGCAGCATGAACCCCTGGCCGAAGCGCGTGTTGACGACCAGTACCCGGTCCGGTCCCGCGGACCGCTCGGCCCGGGCCCGCTCTCGCGTCTCGGGCGTGAACAGCCGTACCCCGCCGTCGACTTCGCCGATGAGGGAGGCGTAGAAGCGGGCCAGTCCGTCCGCCGTGGCGATGCCGTTGGAGGCGGGCAGGACGGCCGCGCGGTAGCCGGGGTCGTTCTCGTCCGGCAGCGGGGTGATCGCGGCGAAGGCGCGCCGGGTGAGGGACTCCGGGTCGGCGTACGCCTCGGCGACCGCCCGCTTGGGCCGGGTCCGCAGCCCGCCGGCCGGCTCCGGCGGCTCGGTCTCCGCCACCCTTCCCGCCCGGGGGCGTTCACCGTCCGGCAGCCCGAGCCACAGGTCCGCTCCGACCGGTCCGGCGATCTCGTCCGCGATCCACGCCCCGATCGAGCGGCCGGTGACCCGCCGGACCAGCTCGCCGGTTAGCCAGCTGTAGGTCTGCGCGTGGTAGCCGTGGTCCGTGCCCGGCTCCCAGACGGGCGCCTGGGCGGCGACGGCGGCGGCGCCGAGCACGGGGTCGGCGGCCTGCGCGGGCGTCAGCGGCCGGTCGAGGACCGGTACGCCCGCGCGGTGCGCGAGCAGGTGCCACACCAGGGTGCGGTCCTTGCCCGCCGCCTTGTACTCGGGCCAGTACGCGCCGACCGGCGCGTCCAGGTCGAGCTCCCCGCGCTGCCACAGCAGCAGGAGTACGGCCGCGGCGACGCCCTTGGTCGCCGAGCGCACGATCTGCGCGGTGTCCCGCTCCCAGGGCGCCGAGCCGTCCACGTCCCGGGTGCCGCCCCACAGGTCGACGACCTTGTGCCCGTCCCGGTAGACGGCGACGGCCGCCCCCCGGTCCCCGAGCGTCGCGAAGTTCGCCGCGAACGCCTCCCGGACCGGTTCGAAGCCCTCGGCCACCACGCCGTTCACGTCCACGTCCGCACTCCCTGTCCGCTCACCTTCGACAGGTGGTGCAACCTGCGGGCCCAGCCTGCGATTCCGATCTCCCTAGCCCAGCAGAATCGTTACATCGATGTTCCCGCGGGTCGCGTTCGAGTACGGGCACACCTCGTGGGCCGCGTCCACCAGCTTCGCCGCGATCCCCGCGTCGAGGACCGGGAGCGAGACGCTGAGCGCGACCGCGAGGCCGTAACCCCGCTGCTTGTTGGGGCCGAGACCGACCTTCGCGGCGACCGTGGAGCCGGTCAGGTCCAGGCCCTCGCGGCGGCCCACCAGGACCAGCGCGTTGTGGAAGCAGGAGCTGTAACCGGCCGCGAACAGCTGCTCGGGGTTGGTGCCGTTGCCGTCGCCGCCCAGTGCCGGCGGCATCGCGACCTTCAGCTGGAGCTGCCCGTCCTGACTGGTGACGTAGCCGTCCCGGCCGCCGTGCGCGGTCGCCTCGGCGACGTACACGATCTTGGACGGGCGGGTGTCCACAGCGGTGTCGTCAGTCATGACCGGCCTCCCCCAGAAACAGTGCGCACAAAAGCATCGTGCACAAGGTACTGGTTGGTAGGTCGCGTGTCCCCATCAGGGGTGGCCACCACGGACCGCGTGAGATCAGCGGGCGCGCTCCGCCGCCGCCCCCGCCCGCTCCGCGAGCCGCCACAGCTCCGCCCGCAACCGCGTGACCTCCGCGTCGGCGAGTTCCGTTGCCGTCAGCAGGGCGCCGGGCACCCGCGCCGCGCGCTCCCTCAGCTCCTCCGCGCGCCCCGTGCACGCGACCAGCACCGACCGCTCGTCGTGGGCCGCGCGCTCCCGCCGTACGAGACCCGCGTGCTCCAGTCGCTTCAGCAGCGGCGACACCGTGCCGTAGTCGAGCCGCAGCGCCGCCGCCAGCTCCTTGACCGGGCACTCACCGCGCTCCCACAGCACCAGCAGCACCAGGTACTGCGGGTAGGTGATGCCGAGTTCGTCGAGCAGCGGGCGGTAGGCGGCCGTCACCGCGCGCTGGGCGGCATACAGCGCGAAGCACAGCTGGTCGTCGAGGAGCGGCGACGGCCCTTGTCCGGTGGTCTCCGCGTTCGTCACCCGCCCATTGTCACGGACGGCCGTCGCCCGCCGCCGCGGAACGCGGATCGAAACCGAACGGCAGCTCCAGCCGGTGGGCGCGCATCAGCCCGTCGTCGGAGAGCAGTTCGGCCGTCTTCCCGTCGGCCGCGATGGTGCCGTCGCTCAGGATCAGCGCGCGGGGGCACAGCTCAAGCGCGTACGGCAGGTCGTGGGTGACCATCAGCACCGTCACGTCCAACGACCGCAGAATGTCGGCCAGTTCGCGGCGGGAGGCCGGGTCGAGGTTGGAGGACGGCTCGTCCAGCACGAGGATCTCCGGCTCCATGGCGAGCACGGTCGCCACCGCCACCCGCCGCCGCTGCCCGAAGGACAGGTGGTGCGGCGGCCGGTCCTTGAACTCCGCCATGCCGACCTGGGCGAGAGCCCGGTCCACCCGCGCCTCCAGCTCCGGCCCCCGCAGTCCGGCCGCCGCCGGCCCGAACGCCACGTCCTCCCGCACGCTCGGCATGAAGAGCTGGTCGTCCGGGTCCTGGAAGACGATGCCGACCTTCCGCCGGATCTCCGCCATGTGCCGTGCGCCGACGGGCAGTCCGGCGACGCGCACCGTGCCCGTGCCGCCGCTCAGGATGCCGTTGAGATGCAGCACGAGGGTCGTCTTGCCGGCGCCGTTGGGCCCGAGCAGCGCGACCCGTTCGCCGCGCGCGACGGTGAAGTCCACGCCGAACAGGGCCTGATGGCCGTCGGGGTAGGCGAACGCGAGGCCGGAGACCTCCAGGGAAGCAGTCACAGGGCCCATCCCAGCAGACAGACGACGAGGGCGGCGAACGGGAGGGTGAGGGCGTACGACCACTGCGCCCGGGACGCGGTCACCTCGTCGATGACCGGCATCGAACCGGCGTAGCCGCGGCTGACCATGGCCAGGTGCACGCGCTCGCCGCGTTCGTAGGAGCGGATGAACAGGGCGCCCGCCGACTTGGCGAGGACCCCCCAGTGCCGTACGCCCCGCGCCTCGAAGCCGCGCGACTCCCGGGCGATCCGCATCCGGCGCATCTCGTCGGTGATGACGTCGCCGTAGCGGATCATGAAGGACGCGATCTGCACCAGCAGCGGTGGCAGCCTCAGTCGTTGCAGGCCCAGGAGCAGTTCGCGCAGTTCCGTGGTGGAGGCGAGGAGCACGGACGCGGCGACACCGAGCGTGCCCTTGGCGAGCACGTTCCAGGCACCCCACAGGCCGTTGACACTCAGCGACATCCCCAGCACCGACACCCGCTCGCCCTCCGCGACGAACGGCATCAGGACGGCGAACGCCACGAACGGCACCTCGATCAGCAGCCGCTTCAGCAGGAAGCCCGCGGGCACCCGGGCCGCGCGCGCCACCACCGCGAGCAGGACGGCGTACAGCCCGAACGCCCACATCACCTCGCGCGGCGTGGACACCACGACCACCACGAACGCGAAGGTGGCGGCGAGCTTGGTGTGCGGCGGCAGCCCGTGCACCGGCGAGTGCCCGTGCCGGTAGAGCCGGTGTGCGTGCCCCGCGCCCACGTCAGAGACCCGTGCCCACGGGCGAGGCGTCCTGGCTACGGCGCCTGCGCAGCGCCCAGAACACGGCGCTGCCCCCGGCCACGGTGACGCCGACGCCGATCACGCCCGCGAGACCGCCGGAGAGGCGGGCGTCGGTGACGTCCCGGACGCCGTAGCCGGCGAGCGGGGAGTCCGACGAGGCGTGCTTCTCCACCCTGCGGTCGATGCCCTTGTCGGTGGCGACCTTCTCCAGTCCGTCCGGGCTGGCGGAGGCGTAGAAGCTCACGAACCCCGCGAGGAGGAGCGAGGTGACCAGGCCGGCCGCCCACACCCCGCGGTGGGAGCGGGCGGCGACGGGCACGGGCGTGGCGTCCGGTACGTCGACGAGTTCGCCGTCGACCCGCAGCTTCAGCTTCCGCTGGAGCCCGCGGGCCCCGTACACCAGGTCCGGGCGGACGGCGACGACGGCGCCGACGGTCAGCGCGGTGATCGTCGCCTCGCCGAGGCCGATGAGCACGTGCACGCCGATCATGGCGGTCGCGACCTTGCCGATCGAGACGTCGGTGGTGCCGCCGACGGCGTAGATGAGGGTGAAGGCGACGGCCGCGGCCGGCACGGACAGCAGCGCGGCGACGAAGGAGGCCGTGGTGATCGAGCGACGCGTGCGCGGCAGCACCTTCACCAGGCCGCGGAAGACCGCGTAGGCGACCACCGTCGTGACGATCGCCATGTCCGTGATGTTCACGCCGAGTGCCGTCAGGCCGCCGTCGGCGAAGAGGATGCCCTGCATCAGCAGGACCACGGAGACGCACAGGACCCCGGTGAAGGGGCCGACGAGTATCGCGGCGAGCGCGCCGCCGAGCAGATGCCCGCTGGTCCCCGCCGCGACGGGGAAGTTCAGCATCTGCACGGCGAAGATGAAGGCCGCCACCAGGCCGGCCAACGGCGCGGTGCGCTCGTCGAGTTCGCGGCGGGCGCCGCGCAGGCTCACGGCGACGGCGGTCGCCGCGACGACCCCGGTCGCGGCGGAGATGGGCGCGTTGATGAATCCGTCAGGCACATGCACCGTTCGATGATAGTGGCTTGTTGCGAACTCCTTGCAAGAGCGAGGGGGTCGTTCGTGCGTGCGGAATCCGCCGCCACGAGGGGCGGGATCCGGAGAATATGCGACATTGGAGAGGAAGCGGATGCACAGCATCCGCACAGGTCACCCAGTGTGAAGGGGCCGTCCGATGTCCGTAGTCGAGCAGTACGCGCGCGCACACATCGTCACCACCGACGCGGACATCCCCGAGGACGAACACGAGGCCGCCGTTCCCGTCGTCCTGCGCTACGACCCCGACGCCGATCCCCGCTCGGTGCGCGTCGGGCTCCCCGGCACCCACGAGTGGACCCTCTCCCGGTCACTCCTCGAACAGGGACTGCGCGCCCCGGCCGGCAGCGGCGAGGTCCGCGTGTGGCCCTGCGGACGCGTGCAGGCCGTCGTCGAGTTCCACTCGGCGCACGGTGTCTCGGTCGTGCAGTTCGAGTCGAAGACCCTCGTCCGCTTCCTGCGCCGCACCTACACGGCGGCCGACCACCGGGTCGCCGGCTAGACCGTGTCCCCCGAGCTCGTCCGCCCGCCCGGGGACGGTCAGCCGCCCGCCTTCAGCAGCGCCGCCACGATCGGGCCCGCGGTGTCGCCGCCGTGCCCGCCCGCCTGGACCACGCCCGCGGCCGCCAGGTCACCCCGGTACGCGGTGAACCAGCCGTTCGGCTTCTTCTGGCCGTCGACCTCCGCGGAGCCCGTCTTCGCGCCGTAGTCCGGGCCGAGGCCCGACATCGCCTCGGCCGCCGTGCCGTACGCGGCCGTGTACCGCATGACGTCCTTCAGCTCCGCCTGCGTCGTCGACGACATCGTGCGCGAGGCCTTCGCGACCGTGCGGCCGTCCACCGCCGGGGACACCAGGTAGGGCTGGTGGAAGACGCCCGTCCGGACCGTCGACGCCACCGACGCCATGTTCAGCGGGTTCATGCGCACCCCGCCCTGCCCGATCAGCGAGGCACCCATCTGCGCGCCGCTCTGCACGGGGACGGAACCGTCGAACGTCGGGACGCCGATGGCCCAGTTGTTGAGGCCGAGGCCGTATACCTGCTGGGCCTCCTTCGTCAGGTCGCTGTCGGACAGCTTCGGCGCGAAGTTGATGAAGGCGTTGTTGCAGGAGGCGCCGAAACTCATCTTGAACGTGCCGTGCTTGATCTCGGAGTCGGCGTCGTTGTGGAACGTCCAGCCCGCCAGCTTGTACGTCTTGGGGCAGGGATGCGAGGCGTCCGGGCTGGTCAGCTCCTTCTCGAACAGCATCGTGGACGTCACGATCTTCATCGTGGAGCCGGGCGCGAGGGAGCCCTGGAAAGCCGTGTTGAAGCCGTGGGAGGTGTTCGCGACGGCCAGGATCTCGCCCGTCGACGGCCGCATCAGCACCACCGAGGCCCGCTTCTGTCCGGCCACCTGCCGCTCGGCCGCCGCCTGAAGGGCCGGGCTGAGCGTGGTCTTCACCTCGCCCGGCGTGCCCTTGCTGAGTTCGAGGAGCGTCTTGTCGGACGACTTGGCCGACTTCGACGAGGTGCCCCGCACGACCCGGAGCTCCACGCCCGCCTTGCCGCCGGCCGTCTTGCCGAACTTCTCCCGCAGCCCGTCGAGGACGGTGCCCAGCGACGGGTACTTCGCCGCGGTGATCTTCCCGCCGTCCCGGTCGAGCGCCGTGACGGGTGGCGTCCCCGACTCACCGGTGACCAGGGTGTCGCCGTCCTCCAGGTCGGGATGCACGACGGCGGAGTGCCAGTCCACGACCGGCCTGCCGTCCTTCGCCCGCCGTACGACCGTCAGCGCGCTGTCGTACGCCAGCGGCTTGGACGTGCCCTTGTACGACACCGTCGCCTTCACCGAGAAGGGCACCCTGGCGCCGCTGCGGGTGCCCTCGGTCAGGGTGACGTCCTTGACGCGGGCGTCCTTGGCGTAGCCGGTGAGCAGGGCGGCCGCCGCCCTGCTGTCGTCGGTGGCGGCCGCCGCCCGGGTGACCTTCCCCTGCTGCCAGGCCGTCAGGAAGGCCGCGGCGGTGGTGTGCACCTCGGTCGCCGACAGCGGCCCGGTCTTCACGTCCTTCGCCCGCTGGGCGGCGGACGGGGAGCCCTCGTCGGCCGCCGCCCCGCCGCCGTACAGGGCGTAGGCGCCGAAACCGGCGCCGCCCACGACCACGGCGATCATCCCACCGACCACGGCGGGTCTCGTCCGCCGCCGCTCGGCGACACGCCTTCTCTTGCCCACAGCCTTCGATCCTCCGCGAAATCCTCGGTCCGCGGGCCCTGGCGGCCCGGCCCTCGTCGCCTTCACACGAACCGACGACGACGCCCACACTAGAGTCCCGTCCTGTGCGGGGTGCGTCAGCCTCCGGCTCGTAGCACGGCTGCGACAATCGGGCCGGCCGCGTCGCCGCCGTGTCCGCCCTCCTCGGTCATGGCCGCCGCCGCGACGTCGTCGCGGAAACCGGTGAACCAGCTGTTGGACACGGCCTGTCCGTCGACCTCGGCGGACCCCGTCTTCGCCCCGATGTCCCCGCCGAGCCCCGACATGGCCGGCCGGGCGGTGCCCTGGGTCGCGGTCAGCCGCATCATCTGCTTGAGCTGCGAGGCCGTCGCGGCCGGCAGGCCCTTGGCGGTCGCCAGGCTCCGGTCGTCCAGCCGCGCCGGCACCAGGTAGGGCTGGCGGAAGGACCCGGTGATCGCGGTCGCCGTCACCGACGCCATGTTCAGCGGGCTCATCTGGACCTGGCCCTGGCCGATGGCGTTGGCCGCGCGGTCGGGGCCGCCCGAGGCGGGGACACTGCCGTCGAAGGAGACGATGCCGGTCTTCCAGTTGTCCATGCCGAGCCCGAAACGCGTCTGCGCCTCCGTCGTCAGGGACTCGTCGGTCAGCGGCTTCTCGTCGATCAGCTTCACGAAGGCCGTGTTGCAGGAGCGCAGGAAGCTGTTGGCGAGCGTGGCGCTCTCGTTGGGCTGCATGCCCGTGAGGTTCTTGAAGGTCTGGCTCTGCCAGGTGGCGGTGTCCGTGCAGGGTGCGGGCCCGTTCATCGAGGTCACGCCGTTGTCGATGAGCATCGCCGCGGTGATGATCTTCATGGTGGAGCCGGGCGCGACCCGTCCCTCGAAGGCCGCGTTGAAGCCGTCCGTGCGGTTGTTGGCCACCGCCAGCACCTCGCCGGTGCTGGGCTTGACGGCCACCACCGACGACTGGGCGTACCGCTTCACCGCCTGCTCGGCCGCCGCCTGCGCGCTCGCGCCGATCGTCGTCGTCAGCCGGCCCGCCCGGCCCTTGGCGAGGGTCAGCAGCGAGGTGTCGGCGGCGCCTTCGGCCTCGTGCCGGACCGACAGCTCGATGCCGGGCGTACCGCCGGCCTTGTCGCCGTACTTGGCCCGCAGGGCGTCCAGGACGGGGCCGAGCGAAGGGTACTTCGCCTTGGTCAGCACGTTCCCGTCGCGGTCCACCGCCTCGATCGGCGGGTTGGCGGCCTCGCCGGTGTAGAGCGTGTCGCCCTTCTTCAGCTCGGGATGCACGACCGACGGCTTCCAGTCGACCAGCGCCCGCCCGGTGCTCACCCCGCGCACGACGGTCAGTTCGCTCTTGTACGCCAGCGGCTTGGACCTGCCCTGGTACGACACCGTCGCCCGCACCGAGAACGGCACGGTCGCCCCGGTCGCCGCACCGGGTGTGATCTTCACGTGCGTGATGTGCGCGGCGCCGCCGTAGGACTCCAGCAGCGGTTCGGCCGCCGCGTCGTTGTTGGTGTACGTCGCCGCGGTCGCCGCCCGCCCCTTCTCCCAGGCGGTGAGGAACGCGGACGCCGTCTTCCCGACCTCGTCCTTGTCCGGCGGCCCGGTCTTGACGGCGGCCGGCCCGCCCGCGCCCGACCCCCCGTCCCCGTCCAGCGCGGACACCAGGTTGAACGCCCCGTATCCGGCTCCTCCCACCATCACGGCGAACACGCTGCCGACGACGGCCGCCTTGACCCCCTTGCGCATGGTGCGGTCCCCTCCCCGTTTTCCAGTGCTTCGACTGTATGGGGCGGGAGGGGAGGCTGTGAGGCGAGTTTCCGTATGTTGGCCGAAGAGAGATCACCCGCGACCGGGCGGCCGCGCAGGGTGGGCCCGCCCCGGTCGCGGGTGCCACGTACGTGAACAATGGTCATCTCTCGGGACGTCCATCGTTCACGTACGGATCAGCCGGCCATGACGCTGCCGAACTCCGGGTAGCCGCTGGTGGAGACACCGACCGTGGAGGGCCCGAAGGTGACGACCCCGTGGGTGCCGATCGCGGTGCCGTCGGAGAGGAGCCCGACGACGTTGCCGTTCCAGTCGTTCTCGCCGTTGGCGCCGATGCTCAGGTCGGCCTTCTTGTCGCCGTCGACGTCGGAGAGGAAGACCTCGCCGCCGAAGAAGTCGGACTTCTCGTTGCCGCCCGGTATGCCGGCGGTGTCCTGGTGGAAGTACTGGCTGGGCGGGTACGACGCGGACACCGAGTACAGCACCAACGTGCTCATCTACGCCTCGCCCACCGGCACCAAGCTGGAGGACGGCTCCCAGGAGGACCTGGCGGCCGGCATGATCAGCGCCACGGGCGACCTGAGCGGCGACGGCAAGGACGACATCGTGATCGGGGAGACCTGGGACGACGGGATCCCGGGCGCCGTCAAGGGCGGCAAGATCGCCGTCATCTACGGCAACGACTACAGCTCCTACCAGGTCCACTCCTTCGGCCAGGACACCGCGGGCGTGCCCAGCGCCGCCGAGAACGGCGACCGCTTCGGCTGGGAGGTCTCCGTGACGACATCGACGGGGACGGCTACGCCGACGTCGCGGTCGGCGCGCCCGGCGAGAACCTGACCACCGCCGGCGCCTCCGTGACCGATGCCGGCGCGGTCACCGTCCTGTACGGCTCCGCCTCCGGTCTCACCACCGCCGGCCGAAATCCCGGGAACACGAAGCCCCGGGACCCGGCCTCCCGGGGTGGCGGACCTGAAATCCCCGGCCCGGGTCAGACCCAGGTGTCCAGCCACATCCGCGAGCGCCATTCGTCGATGGGGATCGCCTGGCCCGTGTACAGGGGCCAGAAGTAGATGAAGTTCCAGGCGATCAGCAGGGTCAGGACGCCCGCGCCCGTCGCGCCCGCGACCCGGCGGGCGTCGCTCGCACCCGGTGGGCCGATGATCGCGCCGAGGAGCATCGCGACCGCCAGGCACAGGAACGGCACGAACACGACGGCGTAGAACAGGAAGATCGTGCGCTCCTGGTACATGAACCAGGGGAGGTAGCCGGCCGCGACGGCGCAGGCGACGGCGCCCGCCCGCCAGTCGCGGCGGAACAGCCAGCGCCACAGGACGTACAGGAGCGCGAAGCAGCCCACCCACCACAGCAGCGGGGTGCCGATCGCGAGGACTTCGCGGGCGCACTTGCCGCCGGCGTCGGTGGGGCAGCCGTCCGTGCCGGGCAGGGGGGACTCGTAGAAGTAGGACACCGGGCGGCCCAGGACGAGCCAGCTCCACGGGTTGGACTGGTAGGTGTGCGGCGAGGAGAGGCCGACGTGGAACTCGTACACCTCGTGCTCGTAGTGCCACAGGCTGCGCCACCAGTCGGGGAACAGCCAGGTCCAGCTGCCGCCCTTCCCGTCGGTCGCCGCCCAGTTGCGGTAGTAGCCGCCGCTGCCGTCGGTGGGGGAGAGGATCCAGCCGGTCCAGGACACCAGGTAGGTGACGATCGCGACCGGGACCGTCGCCAGGAAGGTGATGCCCACGTCGTGTTTCAGCGCCGCGCGGTACGGGCGGCCCGCGCCCGCGACCTTGCGGGAGCCGATGTCCCACAGCACCGCCATCACGCAGAACGCGGCGAGGATGTAGAGGCCGTTCCACTTGGTGCCGATGGCCAGGCCCAGCATGAGGCCCGCCAGCCAGCGCCAGGGGCGCCATCCCAGGCGGGTCGTCTCCGCGATGTGCGCGTCGGGGCGGACCCGGCCGTCGGCGTCGGCCGGCAGGGCGGCGGCGAGTCTCGCGCGCGCCTTGTCCCGGTCGACCACCAGGCAGCCGAACGCGGCCAGCACGAAGAACATCAGCACGCCGTCGAGGAGCGCGGTGCGGCTCATCACGAAGTGCAGCCCGTCGACCGCCATCAGAGCGCCCGCGAGGCAGCCGAGGAAGGTGGAGCGGAACAGCCGGCGGCCGATGCGGCACAGCAGCAGCACGGACAGCGTGCCGAGCAGCGCGGTCATGAAGCGCCAGCCGAACGGGTCGAAGCCGAACAGCAGCTCGCCGAGCCCGATGACGTACTTGCCGACCGGCGGATGCACCACGTACGCCGCGTCCGAGGGGATCGTGATGTGCGAACCGGTGGACAGGACGACGTCGTTGGCGTTCTTGTCCCAGTTGACCTCGAAACCGCGGTGGATCAGCGCCCAGGCGTCCTTGGCGTAGTACGTCTCGTCGAATATCACCGCCTTCGGGCTGCCCAGGTGCCAGAACCGCAGCGCTCCCGCGAGCAGCGTGACCAGCAGCGGGCCGCCCCAGCCGGACCAGCGGGTGAGGCGGGTGGCGAGGGTGGGCGGCACCCCCAGGACCTGCCACAGGCGCGGGTTGGGCCGGGCGTACGGCGGCACCAGGCGGTCGCGGACGTCGGTTGCGGGCGCGGGGCTGTAGCCGAAACGGCGCAGCCGCTGCTGCCACGACGGCCGCTGGTCGGTCGCTGCCTGGCCCTGCCGGGTGTCCGTGGAGGACGCGGTACTGGTCACCGCGCCATCGTAGGGAAACGTTCTGTGGGAGTCCCGTGCATGGCGGTACCGGTGCGGATGCGTCGGCCGCCGACGGCCCCTGGGAGGATGGGGAGGTGACCACTACGCCCGGAACCCTCGTCCTCGCCGGCACCCCCATCGGCGACGTCTCCGACGCCCCGCCACGGCTCGCCGAGGAACTGGCCGGCGCCGACGTCGTCGCCGCCGAGGACACCCGGCGGCTGCGGCGGCTGACCCAGGCCCTCGGGGTCACGCCCAAGGGGCGCGTGCTGTCGTACTTCGAGGGCAACGAGACCGCCCGGACGCCCGAACTGGTCGCGGAACTGCTGGGCGGCGCGCGGGTGCTGCTGGTCACCGACGCCGGCATGCCCTCCGTGTCCGACCCCGGGTACCGGCTGGTCGCGGCGGCCGTCGAGCAGGACATCCGGGTCACCGCCGTACCAGGTCCGTCCGCCGTGCTCACCGCGCTCGCGCTGTCCGGGCTGCCCGTCGACCGCTTCTGCTTCGAGGGGTTCCTGCCGCGCAAGGCGGGCGAGCGGCTGTCGCGGCTGCGGGAGGTCGCCGACGAGCGCCGGACGCTGGTCTACTTCGAGGCCCCGCACCGGCTCGACGACACCCTCGCCGCCATGGCCGAGGTGTTCGGCGCGGACCGCCGGGCGGCCGTCTGCCGGGAGCTGACCAAGACCTACGAGGAGGTCAGGCGCGGCGGGCTGGGCGAGCTGGCGGCCTGGGCCGCGGAGGGCGTACGGGGCGAGATCACCGTGGTCGTGGAGGGCGCCCCCGAGAAGGCCGCCGGGGAACTCGACGCCGCCGAGCTGGTGCGCCGGGTGCGGGTGCGCGAGGAGGCGGGGGAGCGGCGCAAGGAGGCCATCGCCGCCGTGGCCGCCGACGCGGGACTGCCCAAGCGGGAGGTGTTCGACGCCGTGGTCGCCGCGAAGAACGCCGCCGGGCGCACAGCGGTGTGAGAGGGCGGTGTCCGGGGTGCTGGTGGCCGCGGGGGCGGCCGTCGGGCGCACGGGGTGTGAATCAGCGCACATGCCCTCTGAGCAG
Organism: Streptomyces sp. NPDC005574; assembly: GCF_040605435.1. Classification (NCBI taxonomy): domain Bacteria; kingdom Bacillati; phylum Actinomycetota; class Actinomycetes; order Kitasatosporales; family Streptomycetaceae; genus Streptomyces; species Streptomyces sp. NPDC005574. The sequence goes on along the minus strand of NZ_JBEXCW010000025.1, from coordinate 84,564 downwards.
GGCGCATCTCGCGTGAGCGGGCGCCCCACGGCACGGCAAAGGGCTGTCGCCGAAGGCAAAGCGCAGACCCCCTGAGCGGGCCCCTTGGGCAAGCCGACGCCAAATCGCCTCCAACACTCGACAGGGCTGATGCGTTCGCGCCGGCTGAAGCGTCCACTGGACGAAGGGACGCACCCGTCCCCAGGTCCAGCGGACTGAAGGAGCTGGCATGAGCGAGATCGCAGGGCAGGCCGGAACGCGCGGCACGTCGAGCCCGGTCGTCCACGAGTCGTATTCCTTCGCCTGCATGCGCTGTGGGCACGGCTGGGAGCAGTCGTACGAGATCGAGCACCACCGGGACACCGACGGGCACGAGTTCGTGATGTACGTGGCGGAGGGCCGGGTCGTCCCGTCCCCGCTGAGCCGGCCCTCGTGCAAGAACTGCGACGGCCATGTGCTGCGGATCATGCGGGCCGGGCAGGTGTCGTCCGCCCTCGGCGCGGTGCAGCGGCAGCAGCAGATCCCCCGCCGCCGTCCCGCCGACGCGCCGCCCGCCGGCCCGGTGGAGGTCCCGGCGGCCGAGGGCGAGGCGGCGCCGCCGCCGCACGAGCAGCACCACTGGCACCTGTCCGACCTGCTGCACCCCTTTCACCGCAAGGCGAGCTGAGCGCACCGCCGTCCACCCGGGCGTGCCCCTTTCGTAGGATCGGGGCATGCCTTCGAACGCCCCCCGCGCAACCGGCGCCGCCGACAAGAACGCGGCGCCGCCGCTTCCGGAGCCCCTCCGGGTGCCGGTCGCCGACTCCCACACCCACCTCGACATGCAGTCCGGCACGGTGGACGAGGGCCTCGCGAAGGCCGCGTCGGTGGGCGTGACCACGGTCGTCCAGGTCGGCTGCGACGTGCGCGGCTCCCGGTGGGCGGCCGAGACGGCGGCCCGCCACGAATCCGTCCACGCCACGGTCGCCCTGCACCCCAACGAGGCCCCGCGGATCGTCCACGGCGATCCCGACGGGTGGTCCCGGCAGGGCGCGCGCACCCCGGGCGGGGACGCCGGGCTCGACGAGGCGCTCGCCGAGATCGACCGGCTGGCCGCGCTGCCCCAGGTCAAGGGCGTCGGTGAGACGGGCCTGGACCACTTCCGCACCGGGCCGGAGGGCAAGGAGGCGCAGGAGCGGTCCTTCCGCGCCCACATCGAGATGGCCAAGCGGCACGGCAAGGCCCTGGTCATCCACGACCGCGACGCCCACGCCGACGTGCTGCGCGTCCTCAAGGAGGAGGGCGCCCCCGAACGCACGGTGTTCCACTGCTACTCCGGGGACGCCGAGATGGCGGAGATCTGCGCCGCCGCCGGATACTTCATGTCCTTCGCCGGCAACGTCACCTTCAAGAACGCCCAGAACCTGCGGGACGCCCTCGCCGCCGCCCCGCTGGAGCTGGTCCTGGTGGAGACCGACGCGCCGTTCCTGACGCCGGCGCCGTACCGCGGACGGCCCAACGCCCCCTACCTGGTCCCGGTCACGGTGCGTGCCATGGCCGCCGTGCGGGGCATCGACGAGGACGCGCTCGCCACCGCCCTCGCCGCGAACACGGCCCGCGCCTTCGGCTACTGAGGGGCGCCGGGCGGTCCGCGTCCCGCCCGGCGGACACCCTCCGTGGTCGCGTCGCTTTGGAGAGTGACCGCCGCTCCGCTAGGTTCTGGGGGCCCGATCCGGACCCATTCGGCCCTCTGGAGCGTGTCGGCGTGAGCAACTCGCAGTACGAGACCATCGAGACCTACCGGACGCCCGAGCCGTACGGCACCGACTGGAGCCCCGGGATCCCCGCCCCGAGCTGCGGCGCGGAGGCCGCCGCGGGACCGTACGACACCGTCGAGCTGCCGCCGTACGACGGGCCGCACGACACCTCGTACGACGGCTTCGACGTGCACAGCGCGCCGACGCTGGCCTACGGGGTGCGCGAGGCGCAGCGGCCGCCGCGGCCACCCGAGGCGTACGGGCCCTCCGGCACCCGGGCGTACGGGGACACCTACCGGCCCGCGTACGAGGTGCCCGCGCCCGCCTCGCGCGCCGGTGTGAGCCGGGGGTCCGGGCGGCGGCGCAAAGCACGGTACGCGGAGCGCGTGGACGGGCCGATGCGGCGTCTGCTGCCGCAGGCGCTGGTCGTCGCCTTCCTCGCGGGCGGCACCACCGCCTTCGTCGCCGAGGACAAGGCCGTCGAACTGAGCGTCGACGGCAGACCGCGCACCCTGCACACCTTCGCCGACGACGTGGGCGAACTCCTCGCCGACGAGGGCGTCGCCGTGGGACCGCACGACGTGGTGGTGCCCGCCCCCGGCACCGCCCTCGACGACGGCGACGACGTCACCGTGCACTACGGCCGTCCCGTCCGGCTCACCCTCGACGGGCGGCAGCACGAGGTGTGGACCACCGCGCCCACCGTCGAGGAGGCGCTGCGGCAGCTCGGCGTGCGCGCGGACGGCGCCTACCTGTCCGCCTCGCGCTCGCGGACCATCGGACGCGTGGGGCTCGCCCTCGACGTACGCACCGAACGCTCGGTCACGATCATGGCGGACGGCCGGGCCCGCGCCGTCCGCACCAATGCGGCGACCGTCGGCGAGGCGATCGCGGAGGCCGGCATCACCCTGCGCGGCCAGGACACCACCTCGGTGCCGGCCGACAGTTTCCCGCGCGACGGGCAGACCGTCACCGTGCTGCGCATCACCGGCTCGAAGGAGGTCCGCGAGGAGGCGGTCCCCTTCCAGGTCCGGCGCACCGAGGACCCCTCCCTGCTCCGCGGCACCGAGGTCGTCGAGCGGGCCGGACAGCCGGGCCTGCGCCGGATCACGTACGCCCTGCGGACCGTCAACGGGGTCCGGGAGAAGCCGCGCCGGCTGCGCACCGACCTGGTGCGCGAGCCGCGCGCGCAGGTGGTCCGGGTGGGCACCCGGCCGCTGCCGACGTCCGTGCGGGGCGCTGACCACCTGGACTGGCGCGGCCTCGCGGCCTGCGAGTCCGGCGGCCGCCCCGACGCGGTGGACGCCTCGGGGACCTACGGCGGCCTCTACCAGTTCGACACCCGGACCTGGCACGACCTCGGTGGCAGCGGCCGCCCGCAGGACGCGCCGGCCGCGGAGCAGACCCTGCGGGCCAAGAAGCTGTACGTACGGCAAGGGGCGGGTCCCTGGCCGCACTGCGGGGCACGGCTGCACGGGTGAGGCGGCCCGGCCGGGGCCCCGTACCCTGGTGCGGTGAGCAGCAGCCCCGCCCCCGACGCCCTTCTGAGCCCCGCCGACGTCCGTGAACTGGCGGCCGCCCTCGGCGTACGCCCCACCAAGCAGCGCGGCCAGAACTTCGTGATCGACGCCAACACCGTCCGCCGTATCGTCCGCACCGCGCAGGTCCGGCCCGACGACGTGGTCGTCGAGGTCGGACCCGGACTCGGCTCCCTCACGCTGGCCCTGCTGGAGGCCGCCGACCGGGTCGTCGCGGTCGAGATCGACGACGTGCTCGCCGGGGCGCTGCCCGCGACCGTCGAGGCACGGATGCCGGAGCGCGCCGACCGGTTCGCGCTGGTGCACTCCGACGCGATGCTCGTCACCGAACTGCCGGGCCCCGCGCCGACCGCGCTGGTCGCCAACCTGCCGTACAACGTCGCCGTACCCGTGCTGCTGCACATGCTCGCCACCTTCCCGAGCATCGAGCGCACCCTCGTGATGGTGCAGGCCGAGGTCGCCGACCGGCTCGCGGCCCCGCCCGGCTCGAAGGTGTACGGCGTCCCCTCCGTGAAGGCCAACTGGTACGCCGACGTCAAACGGGCCGGCTCCATCGGACGCACCGTCTTCTGGCCCGCGCCCAACGTCGACAGCGGACTCGTCGCCCTGGTCCGCCGCAGCGAGCCGGTCAGGACGACGGCGTCGCGGCGGGAGGTGTTCGCGGTGGTCGACGCGGCGTTCGCGCAGCGCCGCAAGACGCTGCGGGCCGCGCTCGCCGGGTGGGCCGGGTCCGCGCCCGCCGCGGAGGCGGCCCTCGTCGCGGCCGGCGTGTCACCGCAGGCCCGCGGAGAGTCCCTGACCGTCGAGGAGTTCGCCCGGATCGCGGAACACGGGCAACCGACCGGGAGCACCCGCGGCGCGCACAACGAGGAGTCCGGTCAGCTGTGAGCGTGACGGTACGCGTGCCCGCCAAGGTCAACGCGCAGCTCGCGGTGGGCGCCGCCCGGCCCGACGGCTTCCACGACCTGGCCAATGTGTTCCTCGCCGTCGGCCTCTACGACGAGGTCACCGTGACCCCGGCCGACACCCTGCGCGTGACCTGCGCCGGGCCGGACGCCGACCAGGTCCCCCTCGACCGGACGAACCTCGCGGCCCGCGCCGCCGAGGCCCTCGCCGCGCGGTACGGCCTGAGCCCCGACGTGCACCTCCACATCGACAAGGACATCCCGGTCGCCGGCGGCATGGCGGGCGGCAGCGCGGACGGCGCCGGCGCGCTGGTGGCCTGCGACGCGCTGTGGGGCACCCACGCCTCCCGTGAGGAACTCCTTGAGATCTGCGCCGAGTTGGGCAGCGACGTGCCGTTCAGCCTGGTGGGCGGGGCGGCCCTCGGCATCGGCCGGGGGGAGCGGCTCACCCCGCTGGAGACCGGCGGGGACTTCCACTGGGTGTTCGCGATGGCCGGGCGCGGACTGTCGACACCGGCCGTGTTCCGCGAGTTCGACCGGCTCGGCGCGGGCCTGGACATCCCCGGGCCCGTCGCCTCCCGCGACCTCCTCGACGCCCTGGCCAAGGGCGACCCGGACGCCCTGGCCGCCGCCGTCTCCAACGACCTCCAGCCCGCGGCCCTGTCCCTGTTCCCCGAACTCGCCGAGACCCTCGCCGCCGGCCGCGCCGCCGGAGCCCTCGCCGCCCTGGTCTCCGGCTCGGGCCCGACCACCGCCTTCCTCGTCCGCGACGCGGGGTCGGCGTCGAAGGTGGCGCGGGCCCTGCGCACGTCCGGAACGTGCCGGACCGTGCGCACCGCCTCGGGACCGGCCCCGGGCGCGACGGTGCTCGGCGACCAGGACACCGCCCCCACCCCCTGACCTGCCGGGGGACCGGCCACCGACCGGCGCGCATTACGCTGGGAGGCTGATCGATCCCCCCTGTCAGGAGAGTAATGGCCGTCAACCTGGTCAATGTCGAGAACGTCAGCAAGGTGTACGGCACTCGTGCCCTCCTCGACGGCGTGTCCCTCGGCGTCTCCGAAGGGGACCGCATCGGTGTCGTGGGCCGGAACGGGGACGGCAAGACGACCCTGATCCGCATGCTCGCCAAGCTGGAGGAGTCCGACACCGGGCGGGTCACCCACTCCGGCGGCCTGCGCCTGGGCGTCCTCACCCAGCACGACTCCCTCGACCCGACGGCCACCGTCCGGCACGAGGTCATCCGGGACATGGCCGACCACGAGTGGGCCGGGAACGCGAAGATCAGGGACGTGCTCACCGGCCTCTTCGGCGGCCTTGACCTGCCCGGGTTCCCGCAGGGCCTGGACACCGTCATCGCCCCCCTCTCCGGCGGCGAGCGGCGCCGTATCGCGCTCGCCAAGCTGCTCATCGAGGAGCAGGACCTGATCGTCCTGGACGAGCCGACCAACCACCTCGACGTCGAGGGCATCTCCTGGCTGGCGCGGCACCTGCGCGAGCGGCGCTCCGCGCTCGTCTGCGTGACCCACGACCGCTGGTTCCTCGACCAGGTCTGCACCCGCATGTGGGACGTCCAGCGCGGTGACGTCTTCGAGTACGAGGGCGGCTACTCCGACTACGTCTTCGCACGCGCCGAGCGTGAGCGGATCGCCGCCACCGAGGAGGTCAAGCGGCAGAACCTGGTTCGCAAGGAGCTCGCCTGGCTGCGCCGCGGCGCCCCCGCCCGCACCTCCAAGCCCCGCTTCCGGGTGGAGGCCGCCAACGAGCTGATCAAGGACGTGCCACCGCCCCGGGACACCAGCGAGCTGATGAAGTTCGCCTCCTCCCGGCTCGGCAAGACGGTCTTCGACCTGAAGGACGTCACCGTCCAGGCCGGCCCCAAGGTCCTGCTGAAGCACGTCACCTGGCAGCTGGGCCCCGGCGACCGGATCGGCCTGGTCGGTGTCAACGGGGCCGGCAAGACCTCCCTGCTGCGGGCCATGGCCGAGGCGGCCCGCACCGAGGGCGAGGTGCAGCCCGTCGCGGGGCGGGTCGCCGTCGGCCGGACGGTCAAGCTCGCCTACCTCTCCCAGGAGGTCGCCGAACTGGAGCCCACGCTGCGGGTGTTGGAGGCCGTCCAGCAGGTACGGGAGCGCGTCGACCTCGGCACGGGGCGCGAGATGACGGCCGGCCAGCTGTGCGAGACGTTCGGGTTCAACAAGGAGAAGCAGTGGACGCCCGTCGGCGACCTGTCCGGTGGTGAGCGGCGCCGGCTCCAGCTGCTGCGGCTGCTGATGGACGAACCCAACGTCCTCTTCCTCGACGAGCCCACCAACGACCTCGACATCGAGACCCTCACCCAGCTGGAGGACGTCCTCGACGGCTGGCCGGGGTCGATGATCGTCATCTCCCACGACCGGTTCTTCGTCGAGCGGACCACCGACCGGGTCTTCGCCCTCCTCGGTGACGCCACCCTGCGGATGCTCCCGCGCGGCATCGACGAGTACCTGGAGCGCCGCCGCCGCATGGAGGAGGCCGCCGCGGCCTCCGCCTCCGCGGGCGCGTCCGCCGCCGCCGCGCAGAAGGCGGGGCCCGAGCGCAGCGCCGCCGACCAGCGCGCCGCCAAGAAGGAACTCCAGAAGATCGAGCGGCAGTTGGACAAGCTCTCCGAGCGGGAGGCCACACTGCACGCGCGGATCGCCGAGCACTCCACCGACTTCGCGAAGGTCGCCGAACTCGACGCGGAACTGCGGGATCTGGTGGGCCGGCGGGAGGAACTGGAGCTGAGCTGGCTGGAACTCGCCGAGGACGCGTGAGCGCGCACGACCGCGGAGCCCACGCGCCGCGCGCGCCGCGTGAAGGGGGCGTGAAGGCGGGTAACGAGGTCATCACGGGCCGGTTCTCCCTTGGGAACAGGGGAGGACGCGGCCCGGTGCGCTGTCCGCGCCGAGTGATACAAAGAGCCGTCTGACAACAGTCTGAGTACGACTCTGGGTCCTTCACGTACCTCGGGGCGTGGCGAGAAATCAGTGAACGAGGGGGAGCACGCTGATGAGTCAGCCGCCCGACCAGCCCGCGCAGCACGGTGGGTTCGGCCCGCCGCAGGACCAGCCGCCGTCCGCCGGCGGCTTCGGCCCACCGCCGCAGGAACCACAGGCCCCGGCCCCGCCACCCCCTCCGCAGGCGCCGCCCCAGGCCCCGCCCCCCGGTTACGGCCCGCCCCAGCAGCAGCCCGGCTACGGCTATCCGCAGCAGCAGCTCGGTTACGGCCATCCGCAGCAGCCGGGCCTCTACGCCCAGCCCGGTCCGTACGGCGCCCCCGGCACGCCCGGTGCCGCCGGCCCCTACGGCCCTCCCCAGCAGCCGGGGCCGTACGGACCGCAGGGTTACGGCCACCCGCCGCAGCCCCCGTTCCCCGGCGCACCCGGCACCCCGCCCCCGGGCGGCGGCTCCCGCGGCCCCTTCGGCGGCAGGCGAGGCGTAGTCATCGGGGCGGCGGTGGCGGCGCTGCTCGTCGTCGCCGGGACCGTGTGGGCCGTCAGCGGCGGGGACGGCGGCGGCGACAAGAAGCCGGTCGCGCAGCACACCGACGACGCCACGTCCTCCGCCTCCGCGACCGACGATCCGGCCAACCCCGGGGACGGCAGCGGCGACGGCGGCGCGGACCCCGAGAACCTCAACGAGGGCCGCAAGCCCGGCGAGGCGAAGGTCCTCTGGTACAAGGAGGCGCCCGACGCCCCCGGTTCCGGCGCCGACGCCCCCGGCATGTGGATCACCGGGAAGACCGCGGTGAAGGCCGCCTACAAGCAGGTCTTCGCCTACCGGGTGGGCAGCGGCGCGCCCGCCTGGGACCCGGTCACCTTCCCGCAGAAGATCTGCGCGGTCACCCCGCGGCAGACCGCCGACGACACGGTCGTCGTGGCGTACATGAGCGGCACCAGTGACCGTGCCAAGTGCAACCAGCTCCAGCAGATCGACCTCGACACCGGCAAGAAGGGCTGGAGCGCCGAGGTCGCGGACGGCGCGCTGTTCGACAGCGCGATCAGCGTCGAGCTGACGGTCAGCGGCAACACCCTGATGGTGGGCCGCTCGCAGTCCGGGACGGCGTACGACGTCACGACCGGCAAGAAGCTGTTCGACAAGAAGAAGTACGGGAACGCCTGCTTCCCGACCGCCTTCGCGGGCGGCGGCCGGCTCATCTCCGTCGCGTCCTGCGAGGCCTCGGCCCCCGGCGAGCACGACGAGATGCAGGAACTCGACCCGAGGACCGGCAAGGTCAGGTGGACGCGGAAGTTCGACAAGGGCTGGCGGGTCGCCCGCGCCTACTCCGTCGACCCGCTCGTCATCTACAGCACCAACGAGGACAAGAAGGCGTGGAACATCTCCACGTTCGACGACGACGGCACCTTCCGCTCCCAGGTGAGCTTCGACGAGGAGTTCGCCCCCGCGTGCGGACTGGCGATCCTGGAGCGTGACCTGACGGGCTGCCAGGGCGTGGCCGCCGACGCCGACACCCTCTACCTGCCCACCGAGGCCACCAGTGGCGCCAACGAGGTCGTCGCCGTCAACCTCGCCACCGGCAAGGAGAAGTGGCGCGTGAAGTCCCCGGCGGACGAGTCGATGCTGCCGGTGAGGATCGAGGGCGGCCGGCTCATCGCCTATGTGCAGCCGTCGTACGACGCGGGCGGGCAGGTCGTGTCGATCCCGACGGCCGGGAGCGGCCACACCCCGGTGAAGCTGCTGCAGAACCCGCAGGGCACCGCGGACATCGAGAACGGCTTCTACTCGAAGGCGTTCGACTGGGTCGACGGGCGGTTCTACCTCTCGACCACCCGGCTGACCGGCAACGACGAAGCGAAGGAGAAGTTGATGCTCGCCTTCGGCAAGTGACCCTTCCCCCCACGTCCCCGTCCCCGCAGCCTGCCCCCGAGGTACTCACGTCATGACCCAGCCGCCGCCCCCGCCGTCCGACGAGCCCCCGCAGCAGAAGGGATTCGGCCCGCCGCCGGACCAGCCGCCGCAGCAGCCGGGCGGCTTCGGCCCGCCCCAGGCCCCGCCGCCCCAGGCCCCGGCACCGCAGCCGCCCCAGGCCCCGCAGACGCCACCGCCGCCCGCCCCGCCGGCCGGGCAGCCCCCGCAGGCGCCCCCCGGCTACGGCTATCCGGTGCAGCCGCCCCCCGGCTACGGCTATCCGGTGCAGCCGCCCGCCGGCTACGGCTACCCGCAGCAGCCCCAGCCCCCGCAGGCCCCCGGCTACGGCTACCCCGGCCAGCAGCCGAACCCCTACGGCCAGCCGAACCCCTACGGTCATCAGCCGCCGCCCGGTTACGCGCAGCCGACGATGCCGATGCACCCGCAGCCCGGTCCGCCGGCCGGCGGAGGGCGGAAGATCAACGCGCAGTTGGCGATCATCGTCGCGGCCGTCGCCGCGATCGCGCTGATCATCGGCGGCGGTGTCTGGTACGCGTCCACGTCCGGTGACGACGGCAAGAAGGACGACACCGCCCACTCCACCGGCGGCACCGGAGGCAAGGACGACAACGGCGGCGGCACCGGCGGCACGGGCGGCGGCACCTCCACCGACCCGGTCGAGAAGGCCCCCGCCGACCCCGCCTCCGAGGTCCTCTTCAAGGTCCCGGCACCCGAGGTCGCCAAGAGCACCACCGTCTCGGTCGCCGGCTCCTGGATCACCGACAAGGTGTACGCCAAGAGCGGCGTCGCCAAGATCGTCGGCTACGACCCCGCCAAGGGCACCGAACTGTGGACGATCAAGCTGCCCGGCCCGGTCTGCCAGGCCAGCGACCACATGACCGACGACCACCGCACGGCGATCACCTACCAGCCGGCCATGCCGACCAAGGCGCAGCCCGCGCACGGCTGCACGCAGGTCGCCGCGATCGACCTCGACGCGGGCCGCAAGCTGTGGACGAAGACCGTGGACGCCGGTGACCAGCCGATCAGCCTCAGCAACGTCACCGTCAGCGGGAACACCGTCGCCGCTGGCAGCACCAGCGGCGGCGGCGCCTTCGACATCGACTCCGGCAAGGCACTGTGGGCGCCCAAGCCGGGCGACACCTGCTACGACTCCGGTTACGGCGGCGGACCGAAGCTGGTCGCGGTGCGCAAGTGCGGCCCCTACGACGACCGTGAACTGCACATCCAGACCATCGACCCGGCCTCCGGCAAGGTGCTGTCCGACTACAAGATGGCGACCGGCATCGCGTACGCCAGCGTGGTGTCCACCGACCCGCTGGTCGTGGCCGCCGACGTCGGGCAGGCCGCCAAGGACGGCAGCGGCATCTCCGACTTCTTCTCCATCGACAACAGGACCGGCAAGCTCCGCATCCGCATCTCCGCGCCCAGCGACCAGTACGCGGCCACCTGCGACGGCATCACCCGGATCGAGGAGTGCCACCAGGTCGCCGTCGGCAACGACCGGCTCTACGTGGCGACCGAGGAGCACGACGGCGGTGGCGGCGGCCTCGGCCAGACCAACGAGATCGTCGCCTTCGACCTGGCCACCGGCAAGCTGACCGGCCAGCGCGCCGACGCCGGCGAGGACTACACGATCTCCCCGCTGCGCATGGACGGCACCGACCTCATCGCCTACAAGCGCCCGCCCTACGACAAGGGCGGCCAGATCGTCAGCATCGACGGCGGCTCCTTCAAGGCGACCGAGCTGATGCAGAACCCCTCCACCCAGGCGGTGCACGACGTGGAGTCGCGGATGACCCCGGACTACTCCGAGATCCTCTACGCGCACGGCCGGCTGTTCATGTCGGACGTGTTCGCCAGCGCCCTGACCGGCACCGGCGGCAAGGAGTACCTGGCGATCGCGTTCGGCACCGGCTGACGCCCCACCCGCCCCACCCCGACGGCCCCGTCCCTGCTCAGGGGCGGGGCCGTGCGCGTACCGCTCATCACCCTCGAATGTGAGGAATTTCGGCGATCCGGGGCACTTCTCGCCAGTAGGGGGCGCGCGACGTCGAACAAGCGTGTAGCTTCCGGGGGCATGCGGGGCGGGGGGCCGGAGGGGGCTTCCGCCCGTGCGGACCGGTGGCATCCACGGTGGGGCGTCCACGGGATTCCGTCGGGGGGACTGGGGGGTTGCTCGATGGGAGTGCGGCTCATGGTGGTCGACGACCACCGGCTGCTGGCCGAGGCGCTGGCCTCGGCGCTGAAACTGCGCGGGCACCGGGTGCTCGCCGCGGCGGCGCCGGCCGCGGGCGCGGCGGACCTGGTGATCAGCCGCGCGCCGGAGGTGTGCCTGCTGGGGACGGCGACACCGGCGGAGCCGGGCATGTTCGACCCGGTGGTGCGGATCAAACGGGAACGGCCGCAGGTCGCGGTCCTGGTGCTCGGCCCGGTGCCGAGCCCGCGGGGCATCGCGGCCGCCTTCGCCGCGGGAGCCTCCGGCTACGTACGGCACGACGAACGCATCGAGGGCGTCGAGCGCGCGATCATGAAGGCCCGGGCGGGTGAGGCCGCCGTGGCGCCGCAACTGCTCCAGGGCGCCTTCAGCGAACTGCTCAACCCGGTGGCCCAGCCCGACGACGAGGGCCAGCGCCTGCTGCAGATGCTCACCCCCCGCGAGGTGGAGGTGCTGGTCCGGGTCGCCGACGGCGAGGACACCCGGCTGATCGCCGCCGGCATGGGCATCGCCCCGTCCACCGCCCGCACCCACGTCCAGCGGGTGCTGATGAAACTCGGGGTGGGCTCCCGGCTGGAGGCGGCGGCGCTGGCCGCGCGGACCGGCCTGCTGGACCGGGCGGGCCCGGTGCCGCACACCGCGTCGGAGGCGGGCGCGCCGCTGGAGCCGTAGACACCACCGGCGGCGGCCCGCCTTCGCGCGAGCCACCGCCGGTCACGTGCGTCGCCGCACGCGCGGACGCCGTTCCGTCAGCTCTCAGCTCTCAGCCCTCAGCCGTGAGCCGTCCGCCGTCAGCCACCGGCCGTCAGCCGTCAGCCGCCGGCCGGCGTGTCGTCCGGGGACGTGTCGTCCGGCGCGACCTGCGGGACGGGGGCCGCCGTGGGCCGCAGCTTCAGCCAGGTCAGGAAGAACAGGCCCAGCAGCAGCATGCCGAGGCCGGTCCACAGGTTGATGTTGATGCCCTGCGACTTGTCGAGCGAGGCGTCGGAGGGGGAGATGCCGGCGATCGTCACGATGACGCCGTAGAGCACGAAGAGGCCGCCGATGATCAGGCGGATGTCGAAGAGGCGGGCCGCGGTCGTGGACCGGCTCTCCAGCTCGGTGACCTCACGCTGGACGTCCCTCTCGGAGGATCCTGAGTATTCAGACATGGTGTTCCTGATTGTCCTCTCGCAACGGCGTCAGATCGAGAAGGGGATGTAGCAGGCGGCAGCCAGGACGATCGCGCCCCAGCCCAGCAGGGCCGGCCGCCGGTACCAGGCGTCGTCCCCGGCGGCGGGCGGCTCGGTCATGCCGGGGGAGGTGGTGCCGTAGACCAGGCCCTGGAGTTCCGCCTCCGGCTTGGGCTCGGTGAACAGCGACACGACGACCATGACGACCGCGCCGGCCACGAACCCGGCGATCGCGGAGACGAAGTTGGCGCCCTGGTCGGTGGGGATGCCGATGATGTCCCGCTTGTAGAGGACGAAGTAGTTGACCATCGCGGCGGTGGTGCCGGCCAGCAGGCCCCAGAACCCGGATTTCTTCGAGGCGCGCTTCCAGAACATGCCGACGATGAAGACGACGAACATCGGCACGTTGAAGAAGGAGAACAGCGTCTGCAGGTAGCTCATGATGTTGGAGAACGACGACGCCAGGAACGCCGTGCCGATCGAGGCGAGCACGCCCACGACGGTGATGAGCCGGCCGAAGCGCACGTAGTACGCGTCGTCGCGGTCCCGCACCACGTACTTCGCCCAGATGTCGGTGGTGAACACGGTGTTGAAGGAGGAGATGTTGGCCGCCATGCCCGCCATGAACGCGGCGAGCAGACCGGTCACCGCGATGCCGAGCACCCCGTTGGGCAGCAGCTGCTCCATGAGGTACGGGATCGCGTCGTTGTACTGGAGGTCCGAGCCGGCGGTGCCGATCTTCGGCACCAGGACCGCGGCGACCAGGCCCGGGATCATCACCAGGAACACGATGAAGATCTTCGGGAAGGCGGCGATCAGCGGGGTGCGCTGGGCGGCGGAGAGGTTCTTCGCGGACAGCGCGCGCTGCACCTCGGCGAAGTTCGTCGTCCAGTAGCCGAAGGACAGCACGAAGCCGAGGCCGAGGACGATGGTCAGCCAGTTGGCGCCGAGCGGGTTGTCGCTGCCGATGCCGGTGCCGCCCCAGGCGCTGACGAAGTTGTCGCCGTGGGTCTTGGTGAGGGCGTCGGACAGTCCGTCCCAGCCGCCGACCCGCTTCAGGCTGAGCACGACCAGCGGGATCAGCGCGGCGAGGATGACGAAGAACTGGAGCACCTCGTTGTAGATCGCCGAGGAGAGTCCGCCGAGGGTGATGTACGCCAGGACGAAGAAGCCGGCCACCACGATCGCCACCCACTGCGGCCAGCCCAGCAGCGCCTCGACCACGATCGCGAGGGCGTACAGGTTCACGCCGGCGATCAGGATGGCCGCGAAGGCGAACAGGATCGAGCTCAGCAGGTGCGCGCCCCTGTCGAAGCGCAGCAGCAGCATCTCGGGGACCGAGCGGACCTTGGAGCCGTAGTAGAAGGGCATCATCACCAGGCCGAGGAAGACCATGGCGGGGATGGCGCCGATCCAGTACCAGTGGACGGTGTAGGCGCCGTACTGGGCGCTGTTGGCGGCCATGCCGAGGATCTCGGTGGCGGCCAGGTTGGCCGAGACGAAGGCCAGACCGGTGATCCAGGCGGGCAGGGAGCGCCCGGAGAGGAAGAAGTCGAGGCTGGTCTTCACCGAGCGGCGGGCGGCGAAGCCGATGCCGAGGACGACGACGAAGTAGATGCCGAGGATCGTGTAGTCGAGCCCGTTGGTGGGGAGCCGGAGCTCGGCCGCCAGTGAGGTGGCCGGAAGGATGGGGGTTCGCATGCAGCGCTCACCTTGCTTGGTGTTCTTTGTTTGATTGTGATGGTGACGAACGTGGGGAATTGTGCTTTGATGTGTTCGGTTCTGTTTAAAGCTTGATCACTGCTCGATCGCTGCTCGATCACTGCTCGACCGGTCCCCGGATCGATGCCTGGATCGGTGTACGGACTGGATGGAGTGCCCGGCGTGAAGAAGACCTCGACCCGGCTGGCCGACGGGCGTGAGCTCATCTACTACGACCTGCGGGACGACACCGTGCGCGACGCGGTGGACCGCCGCCCGCTGGAGCGCACGGTCACCACGTCGGAGGTACGGCGTGACGTGCTGCTCGGCGACGAGGTGGCGATCGCCTCGCACCGCCAGGGCCGCACCTACCACCCGCCCGCCGACCAGTGCCCGCTGTGCCCGACCCAGGGCGACCGGCTGAGCGAGATCCCCGACTCGTCGTACGACGCAGTCGTGTTCGAGAACCGCTTCCCGTCGCTGGCCGGCGACTCGGGCCGCTGCGAGGTCGTCTGCTTCACCTCCGACCACAACGCGTCCTTCGCCGACCTCACCGAGGAACAGGCCCGTCTCGTCCTGGACGCGTGGACGGACCGTACGTCGGAGCTGTCGCATCTCCCCTCCGTGGAGCAGGTCTTCTGTTTCGAGAACCGCGGCGCCGAGATCGGTGTGACGCTGGGTCACCCGCACGGCCAGATCTACGCCTACCCCTTCACCACCCCCCGCACCGCACTGATGTTGCGCTCGGTGGCGGCGCACAAGGAGGCCACCGGCGGGGAGAACCTCTTCGACGCCGTCGTGGAGCGCGAACGCGCCGGTGAGCGGGTCGTCCTGGAGGGTGAACACTGGGTCGCGTTCGTGCCGTACGCCGCCCACTGGCCCTACGAGGTCCACCTGTATCCCAAGCGCCGGGTGCCCGACCTGCTCGGCCTCGACGAGGACGCGCGCACAGAGTTCCCCCAGGTCTATCTGGAACTCTTGAGGCGCTTCGACCGGATCTTCGGCGAAGGTGAACCGCCCACGCCGTACATCTCGGCCTGGCACCAGGCCCCGTTCGGCGCGCTGGAGGAGTTCGAGGGCGTCAACCGCGACGACTTCGGGCTGCACCTGGAGCTTTTCACCATCCGCCGCACCTCCGGCAAGCTGAAGTTCCTCGCGGGCTCCGAGTCCGGCATGAACGTGTTCATCAACGACGTGCCGCCGGAGTTCGCGGCTCAGCGACTGCGAGAGGTAGCGAGTTCATGAGTGGGAAGTACCTGGTCACCGGAGGCGCGGGCTATGTCGGCAGCGTCGTCGCCCAGCACCTGCTGGAGGCCGGCCACGAGGTCACCGTCCTCGACAACCTGACCACCGGCTTCCGCGAGGGCGTGCCCGCCGGGGCCGCGTTCGTCGAGGGCGACATCCGTGACGCCGCCAAGTGGCTCGACTCCTCCTACGACGGTGTCCTGCACTTCGCCGCCTCCTCCCAGGTGGGCGAGTCGGTCGCCAAGCCCGAGAAGTACTGGGACAACAACGTCGGCGGCACCATGGCCCTGCTCGGCGCGATGCGCGAGGCGGGCGTCCGCACGCTGGTGTTCTCCTCCACGGCCGCCACCTACGGCGAGCCGAAGGAGGTCCCGATCGTGGAGTCGGCCCCGACCTCGCCGACCAACCCCTACGGCGCCACCAAACTCGCCGTCGACCACATGATCACCGGCGAGGCCGCGGCACACGGCCTGGCCGCGGTCAGCCTGCGTTACTTCAACGTGGCGGGCGCGTACGGGCACTGCGGCGAGCGGCACGACCCCGAGTCGCACCTCATCCCGCTCGTCCTCCAGGTCGCGCAGGGCAGGCGCGAGGCGATCTCCGTCTACGGCGACGACTACCCGACACCGGACGGCACCTGCGTCCGCGACTACATCCACGTCGCGGACCTCGCCGAGGCCCACCTGCTCGCACTGCGGGCGGCGACCCCCGGCGAGCACCTGATCTGCAACCTCGGCAACGGCAACGGCTTCTCCGTCCGCGAGGTCATCGAGACGGTCCGCCGGGTCACCGGCCACCCCGTGCCCGAGGTGGTCGCCCCCCGCCGGGGCGGCGACCCGGCGGTGCTGGTGGCGTCGGCCGGCGCGGCCCGGGAGAAGCTGGGCTGGAAGCCGTCGCGCGCCGACCTCACGGGGATCGTCGCCGACGCCTGGGAGTTCGCGCAGCGGCGCGGCGACTAGAACGCACAGCGCGCCCCACAGCGCGCGGCGCACACCGCATCACGCATCACGCACAACGCATCACGCACACCGCGGGAAAGGTCAGGGGCCAGGGGATGAGCGAGGCTGTCGCAGGGGCTGTCGCCGGACGGTTCAGGGAGCTGTACGGGACCGATCCGGACGGGGTGTGGGCGGCGCCCGGCCGGGTCAACCTGATCGGCGAACACACCGACTACAACGACGGCTTCGTCATGCCGTTCGCGCTGCCGCACGTCGCGGTCGCCGCCGTGGCCCGGCGCGACGACGGCGTGCTGCGGCTGCACTCGGCCGACATCGAGGCCGGCGTGACGGAGCTGCGACTGGACGAACTGGCCCCGGAGTCGGACCGGAACTGGACGGCGTACCCGGCCGGTGTGGTGTGGGCGCTGCGCGAGGCGGGCCACGACGTCACCGGCGCGGACGTCCACCTGACGTCGACCGTGCCGTCCGGCGCCGGCCTGTCCTCCTCGGCCGCGCTGGAGGTCGTGGTGGCCCTCGCCCTCAACGACCTGTTCGCCCTGGACCTCAAGGGCTGGCAGCTGGCCAGGCTGTGCCAGCGCGCCGAGAACGTCTACGTCGGCGCCCCCACCGGGATCATGGACCAGACCGCGTCCGCCTGCTGCCGGGCCGGCCACGCCCTGTTCCTCGACACCCGCGACCTGTCCCAGCGTCAGATCCCCCTCGACCTGGCCGCCGAGGGCATGCGCCTGCTCGTCGTCGACACCCGCGTCAAGCACGCCCACAGCGACGGCGAGTACGGCAAGCGCCGCGCCGGCTGCGAGAAGGGCGCGGCCCTGCTGGGCGTCGACGCCCTGCGTGACGTGCCGTTCGACGGGCTGGAGGCGGCGCTGGAGCGACTGGCCGGCGAGGACGAGGTCCGCCGGCTGGTCCGGCACGTGGTGACGGAGGACGCGCGGGTCGAGCGGGTCGTGTCCCTGCTGGAGGCGGGCGACACCGAGGCCATCGGGCCGGTGCTCACCGAGGGCCACGCCTCCCTGCGGGACGACTTCCGCATCTCCTGCGCCGAACTGGACCTGGTCGTCGACACCGCCCTGTCGGCCGGTGCCCTCGGCGCCCGCATGACCGGCGGCGGCTTCGGCGGTTCGGCGATCGTCCTGGCCCGGGCGGCCGACGTCGACACCCTCACCAAGGCGGTCGAAGAGGCCTTCGCGGCAGCCGGGTTCACCGCGCCGCGGGTCTTCGAGGCGGTGCCGTCGGCCGGCGCGCGCAGGCTCAGCTGAGCCGTTTCGTCAGCGTGTACTCCGTGATCCCCGGCGGATAGCCGGGGATCACGCACACCACCTCGTACCCCTGCTTCACATAGAACCCCGGCGCCTGGAAGTCCCAGGTCTCCAGCCGCGCCGAGGCGCAGCCCCGCTCACGGGACGCGATCCGCTCGGCCTGCGACAGCAGCCGGGACCCCAGCCCCGCGCCGCGGTGGCGGCCGTCGACCCACAGATACGTCACGTGCAGCCAGGTCGCCCAGGTGTGGCCGACCAGACCGCCCGCCAGTTCCCCGGCCTCGTCCGACACCCACACATGCAAAGGGACTTCACGTTCGCCCGGGGTGCCGCGCAGCGCGCGCAGGACCGGTGAGGACGCCGTGTTGGTCTCCCTGAGCCTGCTGCGAAGCAGA
The DNA here is from genome assembly GCF_040605435.1 of Streptomyces sp. NPDC005574. NCBI lineage: Bacteria > Bacillati > Actinomycetota > Actinomycetes > Kitasatosporales > Streptomycetaceae > Streptomyces > Streptomyces sp. NPDC005574. The sequence goes on along the minus strand of NZ_JBEXCW010000025.1, from coordinate 66,546 downwards.
TCACGCCGGACCTTGTCGACTTCTGTCTCGATGCGAAACATGCGGCTCACCATAAACGTGTCGGGCGACCAGTTCTGCAAATCGCCTTCCGCTCCCGGCCCCCGGTCGTACCCTGTGAACAGCACCGGTGGGGGCCGGTGCTGTTCAGGGGGCGAGACGGTCGGGTACGGCGCCCGCACCGGGGGTAGCAGTCCCCTGCACGGCGGCGGTCGTGCAGGAGCGGTACTCCCGGGCGCCGTGCCCGCAGCAGTCGTCCCTCTCCGAACCTTGGGGTATCCCCTGCTCTTCAGGAGCCTGGGGAAGGGGGTTTCGTGGTTCGCATTCGAGTCCTGGTCGTCGACGACCATCGCATCTTCGCCGAGTCGCTGGCCGCGGCACTGGCCGCCGAGCCGGACGTGGACGTCTCCGCGGCCGGCAGCGGCTCCGCCGCGCTGCGCAGCCTGGAGCGGGCCGCCGCCGAGGGCCGTCGCTACGACGTGCTGCTCGTGGACGCCGACCTGGGCGGCAACGTGCCGGGCCTGCGGCCCGCCGTGCCCGTCTCGGAGGGCAACGAGGACGGGCTGGTGGACGGCATATCGCTGGTCGCCGGTGTCCGCGTCGCGCAGCCCACCGTCAAGATCGTGGTCCTCGCCGAGAGGGACGACCCGCGCCGGGCCGCGCTCGCGCTCCAGGCCGGGGCCTGCGGCTGGGTGGCCAAGGACTGCTCGCTGTCGCGGCTGCTGACCGTCATACGCGGGGTCCTGCGCGAGGAGACGCACCTGCCGCCCGCCCTGCTCACCGGGGTGCTGCGCGAGCTGACCGCGGCCCGCAAGCACCGCACCGACAGCGAACGGCTGGTGGAGTCGCTCACCCCGCGCGAACGGGAGGTGCTGCGCTGCATGGTCGCCGGGCTGGGCCGCAAGGCGGTCGCGGAGCGGCTGTTCCTCTCGCCCCACACGGTCCGCACGCACATGCAGAACGTGCTGGGCAAGCTGGGCGTCCACTCCACGCTCGCAGCCGTCGCGCTCGCCCGCCGGGCCGGGGTCGGACCGGCCGACCTGGGACCCGCCGGACGGGTCGTCAGGCCGGAGGAGAGCAACAGCGCCTGAAGGGGCCCCGCGCCGTGCCGCGTCCGACGCCGCGCGCTGATCCACCGGGGATCACGGGACAGCCCTCAGCCCGGGATGTTGTCGAAGGGGGCGGTCAACTGGCGTAGCAGGGAAGCCAGTTCGCCCCGCTGGGCGCGGGAGAGTTCCGCGAGGATCGCCCGCTCCTGGTCCAGTAGACCGGCCAGGGCCTGGTCCGCGCGGTCCTGCCCCTCGGCCGTCAGCCGGACCAGCACGCCACGCCGGTCGCTCGGGTCGGGCAACCGCTCCACCAGGCCCTTCTGCGCGAGCCGGTCGATGCGGTTGGTCATGGTGCCCGAGGTGACCAGGGTCTGGGTCAGGAGCTGCCCCGGCGAGAGCTGGTACGGCGATCCGGCGCGCCTGAGCGCGGTCAGCACGTCGAACTCCCAGGGCTCCAGGGCGTGCTCGGCGAAGGCCAGCCGGCGGGCGCGGTCGAGGTGCCGGGCCAGTCTGCTCACCCGGCTGAGCACCTCGAGCGGTTCCACGTCGAGGTCAGGGCGCTCCCGGCGCCACGCTGCGACCAGCCGATCGACCTCGTCCTCCATGGCGATCAGTGTAGTGGTTGTGTCGACGTGAAGTCTCTTGACGTAAAGTCTCTTGACGTCGAGATAAATGTGGGGGGAAGGTGGACGGCATGACCACCCCCGCCTGGGACCCCGCCCAGTACCTCCGCCACGCCGGCCACCGCGCCCGCCCCTTCACCGACCTCCTGGCCCGCGTCCCCGACCTGCCCGGCACCCCGCCCCGCATCGCCGACCTCGGCTGCGGCCCCGGCAACGCCACCACCGTCCTCGCCGACCGCTGGCCCACCGCCCACATCACCGGCTACGACAACTCCCCCCAGATGCTCGCGGAGGCCGCGGCGCACGCCGGCCCCACCGCCGGAGGCGGCCGGCTCGACTTCACCCACGCCGACGCGACCGCCTGGACGCCGGGGGAGACCTACGAACTGATCGTCTCCAACGCCACCCTGCAATGGGTCGACGGCCACCTCGACGCGTTCCCCGCCTGGCTGGACGCCCTCGCGCCCGGCGGCACCCTCGCCTTCCAGGTGCCCGACAACATCGACGCGCCCCTGCACGCCCTGATGCGCGAACTCGGGACCGGCCCCCGCTGGAAGGACCGGCTCGGCGGCGTCCTGCGCCGCACGGACTCGGTGCACACCCCCGCCGTCTACCTGGACCGGCTCGTCCGCCTCCGCTGCGACACCGACGTCTGGCAGACGACGTACCTGCACGTCCTGCCCGGCGAGGACCCGGTCCTGGACTGGGTGAAGGGCACAGGCCTGCGCCCGGTCCTCACCGCCCTCGCGTCCGACCCGCAGGCGCGGGACGCCTTCCTCGCCGAATACCGCGACCTGCTCCGCACGGCCTACCCGCGCCAGGAGTACGGCACCGTGCTCCCCTTCCGCCGGCTGTTCGCCGTCGCCCGAAAAGGCACCTGATGCACGGCGCTGCCACCCCGACGCCGCTCACAGCTCCCTGAGCGCGTCCAGGGTGATGTCGATGCCGAGCTCGTAGGGGACACCCAGCTTGAGCGCGTCGTGGTGGATACCGGTCAGCGCGTAGGTCTTCGACAGCGGGTCGAGTTCGTAGACACGGACGACGGGGTGCTGGTTCGCGCCGGCCATCTCGACCAGCCAGAAGTGCGGGATGCCCGCGGCGGCGTACTTGCGGGGCTTGGTGTCGCGGTCGCGGGCCTCGGAGTCGGGGGAGACGACCTCCACGGCGAGCAGCACGTCGGCGGCCTCGAACCGGGTCTGCTCCAGGCCGGTGACGGCCTCGGCGCGCACGACGGACACATCGGGCTCGGGCCCGTTACGGCGGTCCAGGACGACGGTCATCTCGCGAAGAACCTTCAGGTCCTTGGGTACCGTGCCCCGCAGGCCGGTCAATAGCAGGTCGATCATGCGGCTGTGGAAAATCCGCTGCGGACTCACGAAAACAAGGCTCCCGTCGATCAGCTCGGTGTGCGGCGGGAGGTCGGGCAGCGTGAACAGGTCGTCCACGGTGTACCCGTCCTGCGGCGGCACCGGCCAGCGGCAGCCGTGCTCGGCGGTCGGCTCGGCGGTCATGGTTCCTCCCATGGACGGGATTCTCGGCCTGCCGCTCAACCGTAGCCGCCGGAATCCGCCCGCGTCATCACAAAGGGTGACCGCGTCAGCTCTTGCGGCGGCCTATCAGGTGGGGCTTCGCCTCCAGGCCGTCCAGGCCGTGCCAGGCCAGGTTGACCAGGTGGGCCGCCACCTCCGCCTTCTTCGGACGGCGCACGTCCAGCCACCACTGACCCGTCAGCGCCACCATCCCGACCAGGGCCTGCGCGTACAGCGGAGCCAGCTTCGAGTCGAAACCGCGGTTCTTGAACTCACGGCCCAGGATGTCCTCCACCTGGGTGGCGATGTCCGAGATCAGCGACGCGAACGTACCCGTCGACTGCGGGATGGGCGAGTCACGCACCAGGATGCGGAACCCGTCCGTGTACTCCTCGATGTAGTCCAGCAGCGCGAACGCCGCCTGCTCGCACAGCTCACGCGGATGGCCCGCCGTCAGGGAACTCGTCACCATGTCCAGCAGGCGCCGCATCTCACGGTCCACCACCACCGCGTACAGCCCCTCCTTGCCGCCGAAGTGCTCGTACACCACCGGCTTGGACACCCCGGCCTTCGCCGCGATCTCCTCCACCGACGTGCCCTCGAACCCCTTGGCGGCGAAGAGGGTGCGACCGATCTCCAGCAACTGCTGGCGACGCTCCGCACCGGTCATCCGGGTGCGACGCGCTCGCCGCGGCTTCTCATTGCTCGGAGTGCTGCTGGAGTCGGTCGCCACGCACTCCATCATGCCGCCTCGGCGGTCTCCTCCCGGCGCCGGGAGGAGACCCCGTCGGTGTTACGGCGGGAATCGATGCGCGAGCGTGACGGCCAGCGCACGTCCGAGGCCCAGCCGAGCAGTTCGAACCAGCGGATCAACCGCGCCGAGGAGTCCACCTGGCCGCGCTCCACCCCGTGCCGCGCCGACGTCGGGTCGGCGTGGTGCAGGTTGTGCCACGACTCACCGCAGGACAGCACCGCAAGCCACCACACGTTGCCCGAGCGGTCACGCGACTTGAACGGCCGCTTGCCCACCGCGTGACAGATCGAGTTGATCGACCACGTGACGTGGTGCAGCAGCGCCACCCGCACCAGCGAACCCCAGAAGAACCCGGTGAACGCACCCCACCACGACATCGTCACCAGGCCGCCGACCAGCGCCGGCAGAGCCAGCGACAGACCCGCCCAGAGGATGAACGTCCGGGAGACCGCACGCAGCGCCGGATCCTTGATCAGATCCGGGGCGTACTTCTCCTGAGAGGTCTGCTCCTCGTCGAACAGCCAGCCGATATGGGCCCACCACAGGCCCTTCATCAGCGCCGGCAGCGTCTCGCCGAACCGCCACGGGGAGTGCGGGTCACCCTCCGCGTCGGAGAACTTGTGGTGCTTGCGGTGATCCGCGACCCACCGCACCACGGGCCCCTCGATCGCCATCGACCCCATGATCGCCAGAGCGATCCGCAGCGGCCGCCTGGCCTTGAAGGAACCGTGCGTGAAGTACCGGTGGAAACCGATCGTGATGCCGTGGCACCCCAGGTAGTAGAAGAAGACGAGCAGGCCGAGGTCCAGCCAGCTCACCCCCCAGCCCCATGCCAGCGGCACCGCCGCCACCAGCGCCAGGAACGGCAGGACGATGAAGCCGAGGAGCGTGATCTGTTCGATCGAGCGCTTCTGCTCCCCGCCCAGCGTGGCGGAGGGCACGGACGGGCCGTCACTCGCCTCCGGGGCGTCTTCGATCACATCGGAGCTCGTGGTCATGGGCGTCCCCTGTGGGGTCGAGGGTCTGGAGAAGTGCCGGGCTGCGGGAACGGCGCGCAGCGCCCTACGGTTGCGTAACCTACGACATCGTACGTACGGCAGTGCGCCGGTCGGCGGCAAGAGCCCGAGATTCTGCGCGTCCGCATGGACACCTATCCTTGGAGTCGGTCGGACAGCGCGGTCCGCTCTGAATACTTCCCGGATGCCCGTCCCCTAAGCGGCAGCAGCCGCCAGGGCGGTCCGGGTTCCCCTCCGGACGAGCTTCAACACTGCAAGGAGCCGCACCTGTGAGCAGTGCCGACGACCTGACTGCAAGTGCCACCACGACCAGCACCGAACTGCGCGCCGACATCCGGCGGCTGGGTGACCTCCTCGGTGAGACCCTGGTCCGCCAGGAGGGCCCCGAGCTGCTGGAACTCGTCGAGAAGGTCCGCCGCCTCACCCGCGAGGACGGCGAGGCCGCCGCCGAGCTGCTGCGCGGCACCGAGCTGGAGACCGCCGCCAAGCTGGTCCGCGCCTTCTCCACCTACTTCCACCTCGCCAACGTCACCGAGCAGGTCCACCGCGGCCGCGAACTGCGCGCCCGGCGCGCCGCCGAAGGCGGCCTCCTCGCCCGCACCGCCGACCGGCTCAAGGACGCCGACCCCGACCACCTGCGCGCCACGGTCCGCAACCTCAACGTCCGCCCGGTCTTCACCGCCCACCCCACCGAAGCCGCGCGCCGCTCCGTCCTCAACAAGCTCCGGCGCATCGCCGCACTCCTCGAAGCCCCCGTCATCGAGTCCGACCGCCGCCGCCACGACACCCGTCTGGCCGAGAACATCGACCTCGTCTGGCAGACGGACGAGCTGCGCGTCGTACGACCCGAACCGGCCGACGAGGCCCGCAACGCGATCTACTACCTCGACGAACTGCACGCCGGCGCCGTCGGCGACGTCCTGGAGGACCTGACCGCGGAACTGGACCGCGTCGGCGTCAAGCTGCCCGACGACACCCGCCCGCTCACCTTCGGCACCTGGATCGGCGGCGACCGCGACGGCAACCCCAACGTGACCCCGCAGGTCACCTGGGACGTCCTCATCCTCCAGCACGAACACGGCATCAACGACGCCCTGGAGATGATCGACGAACTGCGCGGCTTCCTGTCGAACTCCATCCGCTACACCGGCGCCACCGCGGAACTCCTCGACTCCCTCGGCACCGACCTCGAACGCCTCCCGGAGATCAGCCCCCGCTACAAGCGGCTCAACGCCGAGGAGCCCTACCGGCTCAAGGCCACCTGCATCCGGCAGAAGCTCGAGAACACCAAGGCGCGCCTCGCCAGGAGCATCCCGCACGAGCCCGGCCGCGACTACCTCGGCACCCCCGAACTGCTGCACGACCTCACCCTCATCCAGACCTCCCTGAGGGAACACCGCGGCGGACTCTTCGCCGACGGCCGCATGGACCGCACCATCCGCACCCTGGCCGCCTTCGGCCTCCAGCTCGCCACCATGGACGTACGCGAACACGCCGACGCCCACCACCACGCCCTCGGCCAGCTCTTCGACCGCCTCGGCGAGGAATCCTGGCGCTACGCCGACATGCCCCGCGACTACCGCGGCAAGCTGCTCGCGAAGGAGCTCCGCTCCCGCCGGCCCCTCGCCCCCAGCCCGGCCCCCGTGGACGCCGCCGGCGAGAAGACCCTCGGCGTCTTCCAGACCGTCCGCAAGGCCCTGGAGGTCTTCGGACCCGAGGTCATCGAGTCCTACATCATCTCCATGTGCCAGGGCGCCGACGACGTCTTCGCCGCCGCCGTCCTGGCCCGCGAGGCCGGCCTCCTCGACCTGCACGCCGGCTGGGCGAAGATCGGCATCGTGCCGCTCCTGGAGACCACCGACGAACTCAAGGCAGCCGACACCATCCTGGAGGACATGCTCTCCGACCCCTCCTACCGCCGCCTGGTGGCGCTGCGCGGAGACGTCCAGGAGGTCATGCTCGGCTACTCCGACTCCTCCAAGTTCGGCGGCATCACCACCAGCCAGTGGGAGATCCACCGCGCCCAGCGCCGCCTGCGCGACGTCGCCCACCGCTACGGCGTCCGGCTGCGCCTCTTCCACGGCCGCGGCGGCACCGTCGGCCGCGGCGGCGGCCCCTCCCACGACGCGATCCTCGCCCAGCCCTGGGGCACCCTGGAAGGCGAGATCAAGGTGACCGAACAGGGCGAGGTCATCTCCGACAAGTACCTCGTACCATCGCTGGCCAGGGAGAACCTGGAACTGACCGTCGCGGCCACCCTCCAGGCGTCCGCCCTGCACACCTCGCCCCGCCAGTCCGTCGAGGCCCTGGCCCGCTGGGACGCCGCGATGGACGTGGTGAGCGAGGCCGCCGAGGCCGCCTACCGCAGGCTCGTCGACGACCCGGACCTGCCCGCCTACTTCTTCGCCGCCACCCCCGTCGACCAACTCGCCGACCTCCACCTGGGATCCAGGCCCTCGCGCAGGCCCGACTCCGGCGCCGGCCTCGACGGCCTGCGCGCCATCCCCTGGGTCTTCGGCTGGACCCAGTCCCGCCAGATCGTGCCCGGCTGGTTCGGCGTCGGCTCCGGACTGAAGGCACTGCGCGAAGCGGGCCTGCGGCAGGAAGGGGACACCGTCCTCGACGAGATGCACGAGCAGTGGCACTTCTTCCGCAACTTCATCTCCAACGTCGAGATGACGCTCGCCAAGACCGACCTGCGGATCGCCGCCCACTACGTCGACACCCTCGTCCCCGACGAACTCAAGCACGTCTTCGACACCATCCGCGCCGAACACGAACTGACCGTCCGCGAGGTGCTGCGCATCACCGGCGAGCAGGAACTCCTCGACGCCACCCCGGTGCTGAAGCAGACCTTCACCATCCGCGACGCCTACCTGGACCCCATCTCCTACCTCCAGGTCGCCCTGCTCAAGCGCCAGCGCGACGCGGCCGCCGCCGGCACCGACCCCGACCCGCTGCTGGCCCGAGCCCTGCTCCTGACCGTCAACGGCGTCGCAGCCGGCCTGCGCAACACCGGCTGACCGAAGCACAAGGGCGGTGCCCCCGAGCGAGAACGAAACTCGCGGGCACCGCCCTTCCGCGTCCCCGGTGAACCCGCCCGGTCACAGCAGCAGAAACGTCACCGTCAGCAGCGCGAGCCCCGAACCCCCCACCACCCACGCCGCCCGGGTCCGCCGCAACCCACCCGCGATCACCACCGACGCCAGCAACAGAGCACCCTGCAACGGCACCCACGCGTACAGCACCCCCGCCGGCCCCGAACGCACCGCCTCGTCACTGCCCGGCTTCACCACCACCGCGTACGTCCGGCCACCGCGCACCGCCACCGACCTCGCCAGAACCACCCGCCCACGCGCCGTCGCACCCGCCGACACCGGCGTGAAAGGGCCACTGCACGTGTCCGCGTCGCACCGCGCCACCCGGACGCTCCCGCTCTCCCGGCCCTTGGTCAGCATCACGTGCTGCGCCGTCCCCCACGACGCCCGCACACCCGCGACCACGATCAGCACCGCGACCGCGCCCATCACCGCCGCCCGCCCGAACCGCAGCACCGGACGGTCGCGCTGACGGGAGGTGACGGCGGCATGCATGGCCGAGATCCTTGGCCATGGCCATACCCCCGGTCAACCCGGGCAGGCCGGCACCCCACACGTCAGGAGTTGTACGTCCCCTGCGCCCGCTCCAGCCCCTCGATCACCAGACACTCCACCGCGTCCGCCGCCCGGTCCACCAGGTAGTCCAACTCCTTGCGCTCCGCCGACGAGAAGTCCTTCAGCACGAAGTCCGCGACCTGCATACGACCCGGCGGCCGCCCGATCCCGAACCGCACCCGGTGATACTCCGCCCCCATCGCCTTCGTCATCGACTTCAACCCGTTGTGCCCGTTGTCACCGCCCCCCAGCTTCAGCCGCAACGTCCCGAAATCGATGTCCAGCTCGTCATGCACCGCCACCACACGCGCCGTCGCCACCTTGTAGAAGTCCCGCAACGCCGTCACCGGCCCACCCGACAGATTCATGTACGACATCGGCTTCACCAGGACCACCCGCCGGCTCGCCGGCCCCGGCGCACCGATCCGCCCCTCCACGACCTGCGCCTGAGCCTTCCCCGCCCGCTTGAACCGGCCACCCATCCGCCCCGCCAGCAGATCGGCCACCATGAAACCCACGTTGTGCCGGTTCATCGCGTACTCGGGCCCGGGATTGCCCAGCCCCGCGATCAGCCACGGAGCGCCTGCGTCCGTCGTCACGTCCATGTCTCCTTGAGTAACACGCCAGCCGCCGCCCCCCGGAGGAAGCAGCGGCTGGTGCTGAAGCCGGAAGAACCCGGCCGGCCGGATCAGACCTCGGCGGCCTGGTCACCCTCGCCCTCGGCGGGAGCTTCCTCAGCCTGCGCGGCGAGGACCTGGAGAACGACCGCGTCCTCGTCGATCGCCAGCGTCGTGCCCTCGGGCAGCGGGATGTCCTTCGCGAGGATGGAGGCACCGGCCTCCAGGCCCTCGATGGACACGGTGACCGACTCGGGGATGTGCGTGGCCTCGGCCTCGACGGTCAGCGTGCTCAGCACGTGCTCGAGCAGGTAGGCGCCCGGCGCCAGGTCACCCTCGGTCTGGACGTACACCTCGACGTTGACCTTCTCGCCACTGCGGACCAGCAGCAGGTCCACGTGCTCCAGGTACCCCTTGATCGCGTCGCGCTGCACGGCCTTCGGGATGGCCAGCTGCGTCTTGCCCTCGAGCTCCAGGGACAGCAGGACGTTCGGCGTACGCAGGGCGAGCAGCAGCTCGTGACCCGGCAGCGTCACGTGGATCGGGTCGCCACCGTGACCGTAGACCACCGCGGGAACCTTGCTGTCCCGACGGATACGACGGGCAGCGCCCTTACCGAACTCGGTACGGGCCTCGGCGGCGAGCTTGACCTCGGACATAGTCACTCCTCGTAGAACTGGGGAAGGTGGTCACCCGGCCAAACCATCGGCCTGCTACGAAGAGCGCGTCGATAACGGACCGCCGTACACAGCTTCCTGAAAAGCGGTACGGCCTCCCTCGCCGAGCAACGTGGGCAGTCTACTCGGCGGGGAGGCCACACCCAAAACGATCTTCGCAGCGAGCGGTCCTACTGCTCGTCGAACAGGCTCGTCACCGAACCGTCCTCGAACACCTCACGCACCGCACTCGCGATCGTCGGCGCGATCGACAACACCGTGATCTTGTCCAGCTCCAGCTCACCCGGCGTCGGCAGCGAGTTGGTGAACACGAACTCACTCACCTTCGAGTTCTTCAGCCGGTCCGCCGCCGGACCCGACAGCACACCGTGCGTCGCCGTCACGATGACGTCCTCCGCACCGTGCGCGAACAACGCGTCCGCCGCCGCCACGATCGTGCCACCCGTGTCGATCATGTCGTCGACCAGCACACACACCCGGCCCTCGACCTCACCGACGACCTCGTGCACCGTCACCTGGTTCGCCACGTCCTTGTCACGCCGCTTGTGCACGATCGCCAGCGGCGCACCCAGACGGTCGCACCACCGATCCGCCACCCGCACCCGGCCCGCGTCCGGAGACACCACCGTCAGCTTGTCGCGGTCGACCTTGCGACCCACGTAGTCCGCCAGCAACGGCAACGCGAACAGATGATCCACCGGACCGTCGAAGAAGCCCTGGATCTGATCCGTGTGCAGATCCACCGTCAGCAGCCGGTCCGCGCCCGCCGTCTTCATCATGTCCGCGATCAGCCGCGCCGAGATCGGCTCACGACCACGGTGCTTCTTGTCCTGACGGGCATAACCGTAGAACGGCACGATCACCGTGATGGAGCGAGCCGACGCGCGCTTCAGCGCGTCGATCATGATCAACTGCTCCATGATCCACTTGTTGATCGGAGCCGTGTGGCTCTGGATCAGGAAACAGTCCGCACCGCGCGCGGACTCCTGATAACGGACATAGATCTCACCGTTGGCGAAATCGAACGCCTTCGTCGGGACGACCCCGATACCCAGCTGCTGGGCGATTTCCTCGGCAAGCTCGGGGTGGGCGCGGCCGGAGAAGAACATCATCTTCTTCTCGCCGGTCGTCTTGATCCCGGTCACAGAACTGTCTCCTCAGAGGTGTCTCAGCTGGATGTCGAAAAGACCTCTCCGACGAGCGCGAGAGGGCCTCTCAGCTGGGGATGCGAGTGTGCATCTATCACGGTACGCCGTCACCGGCGCACCTGTTTCCGGTCAGCTTCCGCCGTCGGGCTCCCGGGACGCCACCTCAGCCGCCTTCGCCGCCGCACTCCCCGGACGCTTACGAGCCACCCAACCCTCGATATTCCGCTGCTGACCACGGGCCACAGCCAGCGAACCGGGCGGCACATCCTTCGTGATCACAGACCCCGCAGCGGTGTACGCACCGTCCCCCACCGTGACAGGAGCCACAAACATGTTGTCCGAACCCGTCTTGCAGTGCGAACCCACCGTCGTGTGGTGCTTGCTCTCCCCGTCATAGTTCACAAAGACACTCGCCGCACCGATGTTGCTGTACTCACCGATCGTCGCGTCCCCCACATACGACAGATGCGGCACCTTCGTCCCCTCACCGATCGACGCGTTCTTCGTCTCCACATACGTACCGATCTTGGCCTTCAGCCCCAACCGCGTACCAGGCCGCAGATAGGCGTACGGCCCCACCGTCGCCTGCGGACCCACCTCCGCACCGTCAGCGACCGTGGTGTCGACCCGGGCACCCGCACCCACCACCGAGTCCTTCAGACGACTGTTGGGGCCCACCTCCGCACCCTCGCCCAAATGGGTCACCCCCTGCAGCTGCGTACCCGGATGGACCACCACGTCCTGCTCGAAGGTGACCGACACATCGACCCACGTCGTCACCGGATCGACCACGGTCACGCCGGCGAGCATGGCCCGCTCCAGCAACCGGTCATTGAGCACACGACGGGCCTCGGACAGCTGCACCCGGTTGTTGATCCCCGCGATCTCCCGGTGATCCGCCGCCACCGACGCACCCACCCGGTGCCCCGCCTCCCGCAGAATCCCGAGCACATCCGTCAGGTACTCCTCACCCTGACTGTTGTCCGTCCGCACCTTGCCCAGCGCATCCGCCAGCAACCGCCCGTCGAACGCGAACACCCCGGAATTGATCTCACGAATCGCCCGCTGCGCGTCGGAGGCGTCCTTGTGCTCCACGATGGCCGTGACCGCGCCCGAGACCTCGTCGCGCACGATCCGGCCGTAACCGGTCGCATCCGGCACCTCCGCCGTCAGCACCGTCACCGCGTTGCCGTCGGACGAGTGCGTCGCCGCCAGCGCCCGCAGCGTCCCACCCCTCAGCAGCGGGGTGTCACCACACACCACCACCACCGTCCCGTCGACCGGACCGCCCAACTCCTCCAACGCCATCCGGACGGCGTGCCCGGTACCGTTCTGCTGCGCCTGCACCGCCGTACGGACCTGGGGGTCGGCCGCGGTCAGGTGCGCGACGACCTGCTCCCGCGCGTGCCCGACCACGACGACCAGGTTCTCCGGGTCCAACTCTCGTGCGGCGGCGAGCACATGACCTACCAGGGAACGACCACAGATCTCATGCAGGACCTTGGGTGTGGCCGACTTCATACGGGTGCCCTCACCCGCTGCGAGAACGACGACGGCGGCCGGGCGAATGGCGCTCACGGGGGTGCCCCTCGGCTTTCAATGGCTGGCGTGGACACCCGCAGGATACCGGGGCGTTTCATGGCAGACATGAGAGTGGGCCCTGACAGTGCTGTCAGGGCCCGGTTCAGCAGCTCCGCCGGCTGGATTCGAACCAGCGTCTCAAGGCTCCAAAGGCCTGCGGGATGCCGCTACCCCACGGCGGATTGCTGCCTTGCACCTTACCGGAGCAGCGGAGGGACATGATCCCGCCCGGCGGACCCCACGATCCCGGACCACCAGCCTTCGATGCGTCGGTAGAGCTCTGCCCCTTGCAAGACACTGATCACGAAACAACCCCGGTAGTTCTCGCCCACGTTCTTGCGGACGGTTTTGGGGTTGTGCTTCTTGATGGTCGTCCGCTGGAGCTGGGATGGATCGACCCCCACCAGGTCCGCCCAGTAGCGCTCGGCGCCGTCGATGTCGGCAGTCAGATGGATCATGACCCGGTAGCGCAGGCGCTCTCGATCCACCTCAAGCAGATCCAACCAAGCCAGGTAGACCTGAATCACGCCAGGGTCGCTGTTGACGAACAGCACGTTCTCACGCCTGTTGTAGGGCTTGTCTTTACTGCCTTCAGCCCAGTAAAGGGCGACGCCGACCATGAACAGGTCGCGGGCGGTCAATGTGCCGATCTCACTCGTGGCGGCAGCCTTCGTCCTCTGTCGCTCCTCGTCGCGGAAAGCCAACTCGTGCTCCCACCGCTTCCGAGCCGCGAGCTTCGCCTGTTCTGTCGGGTCGCGGCGTTCCGGTTTCGGGAGGTCCCGCACCCAGAGCGAGATCGAGCTCTTCGAGCACCCCAGCTCTGCCTGGATCCGGTCGTACGTCCAGCCCTGGAGCCGCAGCTCTCGCGCCTTGTCTCTGAGGTCGTCCTTCGCGTTCGGGCGTTTCGTCCATTCCGGGGGTGGCTCGCCCTCCAGGAGTCGGTTGAGGATGTCGTTGTTGTCGACGCGCAGTCGGTCGCGGATCTGCCGGCGGCTCAGTCCTTCTCGCCGCAGGGTCACCGCCCGTTCTCTGAGGTTCTCGAAGTCGGCGTACTTGTCTCGTGTGTGTGCCATGGGCATACCCTCTGGCGGAATCGGATCTTCCGGTGTCGAACGGTGTGCGATTCAGCAGTTCGAGGGAAAGTGGGCGGTTTCGTCACCGTTCGGTCGCGGAGAGTGGTGTAGGCCAGTCGCGGAAACTCACCGGAAATGGGGCGCCCGGCGCCCGTAGGCTGGAGTCATGACCACGACGGGGGAAGACCACGCGACGGCTTGGGAAGGGCCGTGGTGGTGGGCCAGGTGGCGCAGCGCGGTGCTCGATGTGGGCCTGGCGTTCGTTTCCGCGCTGGAGTGCGCGGTGGAGGGGATTCCGTTCGCGCGGGACGCGGGGGTTCCGGTGGCGGCGGGGGTCGTCTTCGGGTTGTTGGCCGGTTCGGTGCTGGTGGTGCGCCGTAAGTGGCCGATCGCGGTGGTGTTGGTGTCGATCGCGATCACGCCCGCCCAGATGGGTTTCCTGATGGGCATCGTCGGTCTTTACACGTTGGCGGCGTCGGAGTTGCCGCGGCGGATCATCGCGTCGCTGGCGGGGATGTCGCTGGTGGGGACGTTGATCGTGACGTTCGTGCGGGTGCGGCAGGACATGGCGCGGGGGGATTTGACGCTGGGGGACTGGTTCGTGCCGTTCGCTGCGATCGCGACGTCGCTGGGGTTGACGGCGCCGCCGTTGTTGTTGGGGATGTATGTGGGGGCGCGGCGGCGGTTGATGGAGAGTCTGCGGGAGCGGGCGGACGATCTGGAGCGGGAGTTGCAGTTGCTCGCGGAGCGGGCGGAGGAGCGGGCGGAGTGGGCGCGGGGTGAGGAGCGGACGCGGATCGCCCGGGAGATGCATGACGTGGTGGCGCATCGGGTGAGTCTGATGGTGGTGCATGCGGCGGCTCTGCAGGCGGTGGCGCGGAAGGATCCGGAGAAGGCGGTGCGTAATGCCGTGTTGGTGGGGGATATGGGGCGGCAGGCGCTGACGGAGTTGCGGGAGATGCTCGGGGTGCTGCGCAGTGGGGACGGGGTGGGGCGGCGGGAGTCTGCGGCTGTGCCGTTGGCGGTGGTGGGTGTGGCTGCTGCTGCGGCGGCTTCGCGGGTGGTGGAGGAGGGGGAGGGGCCGTGTCTGTCGGAGTTGGAGGAGTTGGTGGGGCAGTCGGCGGCGGCGGGGATGGTGGTGGACTTGTCGGTGGAGGGTGAGGAGCGGGTGTATGCGGCGGTGATCGAGCAGACGGCGTTCCGGGTGGTGCAGGAGGCGTTGACGAACGTGCACAAGCATGCGGCGGGGGCGAAGACGCATGTGCGGTTGGCGCATCGGGTGTCGGAGATCGCGATGCAGGTGGAGAACGAGTCGCCGCCGGAGGTGTCGTCGGCTTCTTCGGCGCGGTTGCCGTCCGGTGGTAATGGTCTGCTCGGGATGAGGGAGCGGGTGGTGGCGCTGGGTGGTGTGTTTGTTTCGGGGCCGACGGATGCGGGGGGTTTTCGGGTGTCGGCGGTGATTCCGGCGTCGTAGGCGGCGGGTGGGGCCGTGGGGTGTGGGCCGGGGGGTGTGGGGGTCTGTGCGGGGCGGGCCGGGGTGTGTGGGGGTCTGTGCGGGGCGGGCCGGGGTGTGTGGGGTCTGTGGGGGCCAGCGGGGTGGGTCAGCCGGCGGTGAGGCGTACGGGTTCGGTGCCGGTGACGAGTCCGGTGAGGGCGTGGTCTATGTCGGGGCCGAGGTACCAGTCGCCGGTGTGGTCGAGGGTGTAGACGCGGCCGACGGCGTCCATGGCGAGGAGGGCTTCGGTTTCGGTTTCGGTGCCGAGGGGGCAGACCTCGGTGTCGAGGGCGCGGCCGAGGTCGCCGAGGGTGCGGGCCATGTGGAGGCCGTAGAGGGGGTCGAGGTGGAGGGTGGCGGGGGCGACCTGTCGGCCGGGGCCGGTGGGGGTGAGGTGGAGTCCGCCGAACTCGGCCCATGCTTCGACGGCGGCGGGGAAGACGGCGTGGCGGTGTCCGGCGGGTGAGGTGTGTCCGCGGAGGGTGTCGGCCCAGATCTCGGCCTGTTTTATGTCCCAGCGTCCGGGTTGCCAGCCGGCGGCGCGGAGGGTGGCGTCGACGGGTACGGGGAAGCGGGTGGTGGAGGTGCGGTCGGTGTGCATCTGGTCTTCGTCCGTCGGGGTCGTGCGGGTCGCGGTGGGGTGCGGGGGCGTCGTCGCGCGGTGTGCGGGGTGTGGGGGTGGGCGGGGGGTCAGTCGTCGGTCGTGGTGGGGTCGACGACGCGGACGCCGAAGTGGGCGGTGAGTGCGGTGCAGGCGCGGCAGGGGGTGGCGAATCCGCCGTGGAGGGGGTCGCCGTCCTCGCGGATGCGGCGGGTGGTGAGTTTCGCCTGTTTGAGTGCTTTGCGGGCTTCGCCGTTGGTCATGGGTCTGCGGGTGGCGCGTCTGCTGCGTTCGGCGTCGGCGGTGGTGATGTGGCGGGAGATGAGGATGGTTTCGGCGCAGCGGCCGGTGAAGCGGTCGCGCTGGGCGCTGGGGAGGCTGTCGAGGAAGTCCTGGACGAGGGGGTGCAGGGCGGGGGGCTGGTCGCCGCGGGCGGCGGTGCCGGTGAGGGTGGTGGCGCCGCGGACGGAGAGGGCGGCGGCGACGGTGGGGAGTATGCCGTCGCGGCGGTGGCGCAGGGTGGGTGTGTGGGTGTGGTCGGTGCTGCTCCAGCCGACGCGGGGGTCGCCGGAGGTGCCCGGCGGTTGTCCGGTGTGCGGTCCTGCGTGTGTCGTGTTCATGTCTTCATCCCCTCCCGGGCGTCCTCCCGGTCGACACAGAGTGCCAAATAGCGTGGCTGGTGCGGTAGCTGGGGCGATGCGACACGCCCGGGTTTGGGCGGGCTGTCACGAGAGGGTGACGGCTGGTCACGGAAGCGGAGGGGTGGTGACCGGTGCCCGGTGACCGGTGTCGTCGTACCGCATAGGCTGTCGGCACCGCGATCCGAGGTTTCCACGCGTTCGACCCGTTCGACGCGTGGTGACACAGGGGCGAGACGGAAGTCGAGACGGACGAGACAGTCGATACGGGTCGTGGTGGCCGAAGCCGGTCATCACGGGTCGTACAGAGTGCCGCAGGGGGCAAACCGCCATGACGACAGGTCGGCTCGGGCTGGGGGATCCTCCCGGCAGCCAGGCCGGGGGACACGCCGCGCCGCCCAACGCGGCTTACGCCGGGCAGGTCGTGCACTTCCCGGACCCGGTCCGCGCGGCCCGTCACCCGAAAGGGGTGCGGGTGGACGAGGGCGGTTACCCCGACTTCTCGCCGTACGCGCGCGCGGCGGCGGAGATCGCCGAGCCGCCGGAGGGGTTCGGCGTCGACGAACTGCGGCTGACGGATTACGTGTCGGCGAACGCGGCGCTCGCGGCGACGGGGCACGAGCTGTGGGACACGGTGCCCGATGTGGCGACCCCGCACGGCTGGACCTGGCACCACGCGGTCGGTGGCCGCCGGCTGGAGCTGGTCCCGGTCGAGGTGAAGGCGCTGCTGCGCCACCACGGCGGGATCGCGACGTCGAACGTCGATCACGGCAAGCGCGGTACGCGGCCGTTGCAGGAGACGCGGCCGGCGCACTTCGGGCTGCCCAAGTCGGGTGTGGCGGTGACCGAGTCGCAGGTGCAGGGGGTCGAGGAGGACCTCGGGTACCGGCTGCCGGGCGCCTACCGGTCGTTCCTGAAGGCGGCGGGCGGGTGCGCGCCGGTGGGTACGGCGCTGGACGCGGAGCTGGGGCTCCTGATCGACCAGCCGTTCTTCACGGTGCGCGACGAGGCCGCGGTGAACGACCTGGTGTACGTCAACAAGTGTCTGCGCGACCACCTGACCAAGGACTATCTGGGTGTCGGTTTCGTGCAGGGCGGGCTGCTGGCGGTGAAGGTGAAGGGCCAGGGCGTCGGTTCGGTGTTCTTCTGCGCCTACGACGACGCCCGGGACGTCGATCCCGGGTGGGCGCCCGCCGAGCGGGTGGAGCGGCTGCTGCTGCCCTGCGGTGAGGACTTCGACGTGTTCCTGGCGCGACTGGCGGGTTCGCCGCCGGAGTTGGAGACGGTGGCGAACCTGATGGTGGACGGCGGGTTCGCGCACGCGGTTCCCGTGTCGTCGGAGCCGGTGTCCTCGGCGGCCTCGGGCGCGCCGGGGTCCTCGGCGGCCTCGGCGTCTTCGGTGGGGGAGTGAGCGGGACGATGGTGACCTTCGCGCAGGCGCAGGAGCGCGCCGAGGAGTGGATCAACGGGGACGTGCCCTCGTACCAGCATCGCGAGGTGCGGGTGCGGGAGTTCGGGCTCGGGTTCGTGGTGTGGGCCGAGGACCGGGCGGAGGGCCCGCGGTCGGACGGGGGCGCGCAGCGGCTGGTGCTCGCCCGGGACAGCGGTGAGGCCACGCTGTGGCCCGCGCTGCCGGTGGGTGAGGTCATCCGCCGGTACGAGGAGGAGTACGGCCGTCCGGATCCGGCCGACGAGCCGGCGCCGGCGCCTTCGGCGCGGGTCGACCTCAACCAGACGTCGTTCCTGCTGAGTCCGCCGGAGTGGTTGCAGGAGGCGGCGGACAAGCTGGGTATCCCGGACCGGCGGGGGGACGGGCCGGCCGCCGCGCCGTCGTCCGCACCCGATCGTGCGTCCGCCCCCGATCGTGCGTCCGCCCCCGACCGTGCGTCCGTACCCGACCGTGTCTCCGCCCCTGAGCCCGTCTCCGTGCGGGATTCGCTGCCGCAGACGCAGGCGGGCGTGCCGCTGGGGGCGGCCGGTCCGGGGGCGCCGTCGGGGGCCGCGCCCTGGGCCGGGACCGACACCAACGGGGACGCGGGTGAGGACCGTTCCGTACCGTTGCCCGCGACCGTGTTCGCGCCGCCGCTGAGCGGTGCCGACGACGACAGCACGCCGCCCGCGGGGCTGTCCGACGCCAAGACGGCACTGATGTCGGGCGGCAGCCAACTCCCGCCGACGGCGCTCGCCCCGGCGTTCCCCGACCCGAACGCGTCGGGGGCGCGGGAACCGGGTGGCGACCGACGGCAGGCGCAGGCGCAGGGACCGGGTCAGAGCCACGGGCAGGGTCCGGGGCCGGCCGGTGTTGCGTCGCCCGCTTCCGGCGCGCCGGCCGGCGCGACGCCCTCTCCGCCGCCGGGGGCTCCCTCGTACGGCTATCCGCAGGGCGGTGGCCCGGCCGCTCCGTTCCCGGGCGGGCCGCAGGGCACGCCGCCTCCGCACCACGCACCGCCCGCGCCGGGGGCGTCGGCCTACGGCTACCCGCAGGGTCCGGGCGCGGCTTCGCCGCCGCCTCCGCCGCCCGCCGGCCCCGGTGCTCCGGCCCGGCCGCTGCCGCCGAACGCCGGGGACATCGCCGACGCGGCGACGAGCAAGGCCGCGCCCCAGCCGCGCCGGGCGCGGGGCGCGGGCGCGAACCCGCCGCCTCCGCCGGGCGCTCCCGGGGCTCCCGGCGCGCGACCGGGCGCGGTTGTGCCGCCGCCCGGACCCGGTGCGCCGGGTGCACCGGGTGCACCGGCGGGTGGTTACCTGCCCACCCAGCTCGTCTCGCAGCTCGGCCCCGACGGCCAGGGGGGTGCCCCGGATCCGGACGCGCCCCGGCCGCCGGGCGCGCCGCACCCGCCCGGTGCGCCGAACCCGCCCGGGGGCACGCCCGCGGGTGCGGTCGACCATGCCGCCACCGTGTTCGCCGACCCCGGCCGGATGGGCGTGGGTGCGCCGCCCCCGCCGAGCGCTCCCGGTCTGCCGGGCGCGCCCCGCGCGCCGCAGCCTCCCGGTGCGCCGGGCGCCGTTCACCACGCGGAGACCGTGCTGTCCGCGCCTCCGGTGACGGGTCCCGGCGCTCCTCCGCCGCCGCAGGCTCCGGGCGCGCCGGGAGCTCCGGGTGGTCCGGGTGCACCGGGCGGTCCGCGGCCGATGGCGCCCGGTGCGATGCCGCCTCCGGGTGTCGTGCCGCCGGGTGCGATGCCGCCGCCCGGTGCTGTGCCGCCCGGGGCCATGCCGCCGCCCGGTCAGCCGTTGCCGGGGCAGCCCGTGCCCGGGCAGCAGCCGCCCGCGTACGGCTATCCGCAGGCGCTGCCGACGGTGGGCCCCGGGTATCAGGCCGTGCTGCGCTACCGCGCGCAGGACGGTTCCGAGCAGCAGCTGATCCGGCGTTCGGCGCCGGGGACGCCGCACCCGGAGTGGCAGATCTTCCACGAGCTGCGTGCGATGAACGTGCCGCCGAACCAGGTGCTCGAACTGCACACGGAGCTCGAACCGTGCGAGCTGCCCGGTGCCTACTGCGCGCGGATGATCCGTGAGCAGTGGCCGCAGGCGCGGCTCGCGAGCATCGCGCCGTACGGCAACGACCATGCGAGCCGGCAGCAGGGCATGCATCAACTCCTGGCTCACCAGGGTGAGTTGCATCAGGTGGCGGACGGGCCGGCGCGGTCCGCGCCGGTGCGCGCGCCGTTGCCGCAGGTGCAGTCGGCGCCGCCGATTCCGCCGGAGGGTGTCGCGCAGGAGATGGCGGGGGCGTTCGGGCCGGGGCTCTTCCGGTTCGAGCAGGCCGCCGTGTCCCGGCAGGGGGTGCCCCCGGTCGTGGCGCACTCGCTGGTGGTGGCCGGGCTGCCGGTGGACATGGGCCCGTTCTTCTGGGCGCAGGCCCAGCCGGGACGCCCCGTGCCGACGCTGGCGGAGCTGGCGCAGGAGCGCGGGGTGCGCCCGGCGCCGGACGCGGGTTCGTACCTCGTGATGGGCAGCGACTTCGGCCGGGCGCTGTGTGTGCAGTACGGCACGGCGAACATCGTGGCCGTGCCCGTGGAGGCGGGGCCGGGCGGGGCTCCCGTGCCGCCGCAGTTCGTGAACACGGGGCTGCCGGAGTTCCAGCGCTGCCTGGCGTTGCTGGGCCGGATGTGGCGGCTGCGGTTCGGGCTGAACCAGGAGCAGGCGGGTCGCTGGACCGTCGACTTCCAGGCGCAGCTGGTGTCCCTCGACCCGGCGGCGCTCGGTTCGCCGGAGAGCTGGTGGTCGGTGCTGCTGGAGCAGATGTGGGACGGGCTGCTGTGAGGGCAGACCTCGCCGCCGAGGTGCCGTAGCGCTTGCTGGCAGGGGCCGGATTCGATCGTGTGATCGAGTCCGGCCCTTCTGTGTGTCCTCGGTGCCCGTGACCTGCGCACGGAGTGTCGCGTTATGAACATTTCCGCTCGATACATCAGGATATGCGCGAAATCATCATTTTCGCGTCCGTTCGGCGGAGAGGGACTCCAGGATGAACAGCGCACCGGACTCGACCCGCGACTTCGTGGCGGCACGGGGGCGCGGCTACCGTCCCGACCAGGTCGAGGCGTACGCCGAGGCGCTCTCCCGGGACCGCGACGCCGCGTGGGAGCGGGCGGCCCGGCTCACCGTCCTCGCCCGGGAGATGGAGGAGGAGGCGGCCGACCTGCGGGAGACCGTCGCCCGGTTGGCCCCGCAGACCTACGAGGCGCTCGGGGAGCGCGCGCGGCGGCTGTTCGCGCTGGGCCACGAGGAGGCGGCGGCCGTCCGGGACGGCGCCCGCGAGCAGGCCCGCGACCTGGTGGACCGGGCGCGGGCGCGGGCGGCCGCGGTGGAGCGGGCCGCGCGGACGCACGCCGACACCGTCCTGGCCGAGGCCGACGAACGGGCCGGGCAGCGGCTGCTCGCGGCCCGCGCCGAGGCCGACGAGATCCGGATCGCGGCTCGTCGCGAGGTGAAGGAGAGCCGCGGCGAGTCGCTGGCAGCGCTGCGGGACGCACGGCAGCGCACCACCGCTCTGCTGGCCGAGCAGGCCAGGGAGCACGCGGAGCGCTGGGCCGAGGCCGAACGGGAGGCCGAGGAGCGCGCGGCCGCGCTGGACGCGCGGCACGCCGAGCGGGTGGCGCTCGCGGAGGCCGGCCTGTCGGCGGCGAAGCAGGCGTTCGCCGAGGCGGAGACGGAGGCGCGGCAGCGGCAGCAGGACGCGCGGGAGCGGGCCGCGGAGATGGTGGCGCAGGCGCGGGTGCGCGAGGAGCGGATCGTGCGGGAGACCGAGCGGGTGCTGCGGGAGCACGGCGAGCGGTGGGACGACGTACGCGCCCACATCGACAACGTCCGCGACAGCCTCAGTGCCCTGACGGGACGGGCGGCACCGTCGGAGTGAGCCGCCCGCCCCGCCCCGGACACCGAGGGGCCGGGCCGGTCGTCACCGCTCCCTGCGGACCGCCCCCGCCAGGATCCAGCCCTCCACCGCTTCGTACTGCTTGCGCTGTTCCTCCGCCTTCGCGCGGCCGGAGGCCACCGTGCCGAGCCAGCCGAAGGCGAAGCCCGCCGGGATGGAGACCAGGCCGGTGGTGGTGAAGGGGAACCAGTTGAAGTCGGCGTCGGGGAAGGCCGCGACGGGGGAGCCGGACACCAGGTTCGTGCCCGGCATCAGCAGCAGGACCGTGAGCGAGCCGCCGATCAGCGTGCACAGCAGGCCGGCCCGCGTGTAGCGGCGCCAGAAGAGGCTGTAGACCAGGGCGGGGGCGATCGCCGAGGCGCCCAGGCAGAAGGACAGCGTCACCAGGGGTTGCAGGCTGCGGTGCTGGACGAGGGTGGCCAGCACGATCGCCGGGATGCCGACCGCCACCGCCGACAGCCGGGCCAGCGTCACCTCGCGGCGTGCCGACATCTCCTGCACGCGGGCCGCGAACACGTCGTGGGCGAGGGAGTTGGCGCAGGCGAGGATCATGCCGGCGACGGAGGCCAGCAGGGTGAGGAAGATCGCCGTGGTGACCGTGGTGAACAGCAGGCTCTCCGCGGTCGAGACGTCCGGGCCGAGGACGGCGCGGGAGCCCAGCAGGTAGGCCGTGTTGCCCTGCGGGTCCGCCTGCGCGATGACCGCCCGCCCGATGAGCGCGGTGGCGCCGAAGCCGACGACCGTGATGACGGCCACGAACAGCACCACCGACGACACCGCCCAGGACATCGACCGGCGCACCTGGCGGGCGCTGGAGGCGGTGTACATGCGCATGGTGACGTGCGGGAGGCAGGCGCCGCCGAGCACCACCGACAACTGGGACGTGATCATGTCGAGGCGGGGGTTGGGGCTGCCCGCGAACTCGATGCCGGAGTGCAGGAAGGCCGAGCCCACTCCGCTCTGCCGCGCGGCCGCGTCGAACAGCGCGCCCGGGTTCCAGTCGTAGCGGTGCAGGATGAGCAGGGCCACGGCGGTGCCCGAGCCGAGCAGCATCACGATCTTCAGGATCTGGATGAGGGCGGTGCCCTTCATGCCGCCGATGGCCGCGTAGCTGATCATCAGGATGCCCAGGCCGATGATGCAGCCCGTCTTCAGCGAGTCCCCGGAGAAGCCGAGGATGAAGGCCAGCAGCTGGCCGGTGCCCGCGAGTTGCACCAGCATCAGCGGCAGCAGCGCGGCGAGGGTCACCCCGCACGCGGCGATGCGCACCGAGCGTCCCGGCATCCGCCGGGCCAGGGCATCGCCCATGGTGAACCGGCCCGCGTTGCGCAGGGGTTCGGCCAGCAGGAACATCAGCAGCATCAGGGACAGTGCCGTGCTGAGGGCCAGGACGATCCCGTCGTAGCCGCACAGCGCGATCACCCCGCCGGTGCCGAGCACGGAGGCGGCGGAGATGTAGTCGCCGCCGATGGCCAGGCCGTTGCGCAGGGGGGACAGGGAGCCGTAGCCGGTGTAGAACTCGTCGAGGTCGTCGCGGTCGGGGCCGGTCATCACGCACAGCAGGAGTGTGACGGTGGCGATGGCGGAGAACCCCACGAGGGACATCGCCTGCGCCGAGTCGCTGAATCCGTTCACGGCCGCACCGCCCCGCGCCTGGCGTCCAGTTCGGACTGTCTGCGGATGCGGTCGGCGACGGGGTCGAGGTGGCGGCGCGCGGTGTGCTCGTACACGACGACGGCCAGCCAGGTGACGGGCAGCTGGATCAGGGCGAGCAGCAGACCGGTGGGCAGGCCGTCGGTGACGGTCTTCGTCATGACGGAGGGGACGGACGCGGACAGGACCAGGAAGAGGGTGAAGTAGCCGAGCGCGGTGAGGGTGGCCACGCGCCGCTGTCGGCGGTAGGCGCCGCGCAGCACCCGCAGATCGCTGTGGTGCCCGAGCGGCGCGTGGTGCGAGGTGGGCCGTGGGGAGGGCTCGGGCGGCTCGGCCGGCTGCCACGGGTAGGTGGCGTGAGACGGGGACGCGGGGTGCGGCGGTCGTTCCGGATACGGGTACGACGGGGACGTGTCGTAGGACATCCCGGTGCTCCTTGCGTGGCTCGGGTCCGGCACGGCGGACCGCAGGGAGGTGGGGGGTGGGCGAGCGGAGTCACGCACGTTACTCGCTGGTTCGTACGGGCGCGAGGGTTTCACCAAACTGATCGGTCGGTAGGCGCTTACTGCGCTGACCTCGGGTGTTACCCGCGTTAACTCGGACTTTTGGCCGGTTGGCCGCTCCTGCGGAACTCGGTCGGACGACCCGACGGAGCCCGGTCGGTGGGCGTCGGCCTGGCTGGTGACCGCCCCTTTCGGCCCGCCCCGCGTCCTGCGTCTTACGTCCTGCGTCCTGCGACGGAGGACGGCTTCCCGCTTGCCCCTGACGCGACGGGAGGGTGGAGCGTGGCGGGGCCGGACGGTGGAGCGACCCCGACGCCCACTCCACCCGACGGTGGACAGCCCCTAGGGGTACCTCCCTCCCACGTCTCGGGGAGGGTTCGTACCGGCGGAGGAGGAGACCGGGGGGTGGGCGTCCTTAACCTGGCTTTACGCCGCCGACGGGTGGCGGACCTGACCCACGGGGGTGGGGTTTTCCCCCGCAGAAGACTGCGCTGGGCACCAGCGCGCGGGACCCCCTCGGACCACCAGACTCGACCACGTGAGCAGGACGGACCGCACACCGCTCCGACCGGCCCGACCAGCAGCACCGCGTGCGCACGCACCGTGAGCACACACGTTTCACCCGCTGACCGACATAGGAGACTTACCGTGACATCGGCTGTGACCATTCCCAGGCACGGGGGCACTGGAGGGCGTACGGCCGTTGCCGCACGGGCGCGGCAGGTCGTGAAGGCGTACGGGTCCGGGGAGACCCGGGTCGTCGCGCTCGACCACGTCGACGTGGACATCGTCCGCGGCCAGTTCACCGCGATCATGGGCCCCTCGGGGTCCGGCAAGTCCACCCTGATGCACTGCCTCGCAGGACTCGACACCGTGACCGGTGGTCAGATCCACCTGGACGAGACCGAGATCACCGGGCTGAAGGACAAGAAGCTCACGAAGCTGCGCCGGGACCGGATCGGCTTCATCTTCCAGGCGTTCAACCTGCTCCCGACACTCAGCGCGCTGGAGAACATCACGCTGCCCATGGACATCGCCGGCCGCAAGCCGGACCGCGCCTGGCTCGACCAGGTCATCGACACCGTCGGCCTGCGGGAGCGGCTGCGGCACCGGCCCAACCAGCTCTCCGGCGGCCAGCAGCAGCGGGTCGCGGTGGCCCGCGCCCTCGCCGCCCGGCCCGAGATCATCTTCGGCGACGAGCCGACCGGCAACCTCGACTCCCGGGCCGGCGCCGAGGTCCTCGGCTTCCTGCGCCGGTCCGTCGACGAACTCGGCCAGACCATCGTGATGGTCACCCACGACCCGGTCGCCGCCTCGTACGCGGACCGCGTGCTGTACCTCGCCGACGGCAGGATCGTCGACGAGATGTTCCACCCGACCGCCGACACGGTCCTCGACCGCATGAAGGACTTCGACGCCCGGGGGCGTACGTCATGACCGTGCTCAGAACCTCGATGCGCAACTTCTTCGCGCACAAGGGACGCATGGCCCTGTCGGCCGTGGCCGTCCTGCTGTCGGTCGCCTTCGTCTGCGGCACGCTGGTGTTCACCGACACGATGAACACCACCTTCGACAAGCTCTTCGCGGCGACGGCGTCCGACGTGACGGTCTCCCCGCGGGGAGCCAAGGCCGACGACACCCCGCAGAACGGCCGGCCCGCGTCGCTCCCCGCCTCCGTGCTGGAGCGGGCGAGGACGGCGCAGGGCGTCAAGTCGGCCGAGGGTGCGGTGAGTTCGTCGAGCGTGACCGTCGTCGACAGCCACAACGAGAACATGGGGTCGTCGAACGGCGCCCCGACCATCGCGGGCAACTGGACGAAGAACGACCTGCGTTCGATGGAGATCACCTCCGGTCACGCCCCCCGCGGCCCGACCGAGGCGATGGTCGACGCCGACACCGCCGACAAGCACCACCTGAAGATCGGTGACGAACTGCGCACCATCGCCGTCACCGGTGACTTCAAGGCGCGGATCGTCGGCATCGCCACCTTCAAGGTGACCAACCCCGGTGCGGCCGTCGTCTACTTCGACACCGCCACCTCGCAGCGCGAACTGCTGGGCGCCCCCGGCCGGTTCACGAACGTCAACGTCACCGCCGCCGCCGGCGTCAGCGACACCCTGCTCAAGCGGAACGTCACCGCCACCCTCGGCGCCGGCACCTACAAGGTGCAGACGCAGAAGGAGAACGCGGACGAGAACCGCAGCAGCGTCGGCACGTTCATGGACGTCATCAAGTACGCCATGCTCGGCTTCGCCGGAATCGCCTTCCTGGTCGGCATCTTCCTCATCATCAACACCTTCTCGATGCTGGTCGCCCAGCGCACCCGCGAGATCGGCCTGATGCGCGCCATCGGCTCCTCCCGCAAGCAGGTCAACC
The DNA here is from genome assembly GCF_040605435.1 of Streptomyces sp. NPDC005574. Lineage (NCBI taxonomy): Bacteria > Bacillati > Actinomycetota > Actinomycetes > Kitasatosporales > Streptomycetaceae > Streptomyces > Streptomyces sp. NPDC005574. The sequence goes on along the minus strand of NZ_JBEXCW010000025.1, from coordinate 40,186 downwards.
GCTCGGTCCTGGTCGAGGCGCTGCTGCTCGGTGTCTTCGGCTCGGTCCTCGGCGTCGGCGCGGGCGTCGGCCTCGCGGTCGGCCTCATGAAGGTCATGTCGTCGATGGGCATGGAACTGTCCACGGACGACCTCACCGTGAAGTGGACGACCGCGGTCGCCGGCCTCGCGCTCGGCATCATCGTGACCGTCCTGGCCGCCTACGTCCCGGCCCGCCGCGCCGGCAAGGTCTCCCCGATGGCCGCGCTGCGCGACGCCGGCACCCCGGCGGACGGCCGGGCGGGCCTCGTCCGCGGCCTCGTCGGCCTGGTCCTCACCGGCGCCGGCGGCCTCGCCCTCTACACGGCGGCCACCGCCGACAAGGCGAGCGACGGGTCGCTGGTCCTCGCCGCGGGCGTCGTCCTCACCCTCATCGGGTTCGTGATCATCGGCCCGCTGCTCGCCGGCGGCGTGGTCCGCGTGCTCAGCGTGGTCCTGCTGCGGATGTTCGGCCCCGTGGGCCGGATGGCCGAACGCAACGCGCTGCGCAACCCGCGCCGTACCGGAGCCACCGGCGCTGCCCTCATGATCGGCCTCGCCCTGGTCGCCTGTCTCTCGGTGGTCGGCTCCTCGATGGTGGCCTCCGCTACCGACGAACTCGACCGGTCGGTCGGCGTGGACTTCATCATCGAGGGCAACCAGCGGATCGTCCCGCAGGCCGAGAAGGCCGTCGCGGCCACGCCCGGCCTGGCGCATGTCACGCGCTACAAGGACCTGGACGCGAGGATGACCTCCCCGGACGGCAAGGTCGACACCGGCGGCGTCACCGCCGCCGACCCCACGTACGCCCAGGACCTGCGCCGCGAGACGACCGCCGGCGACCTGAGCGCCGCCTACGGCAAGGACGCCATGTCGGTCGGCTCCGACTACGCCACCGCGCACCACGTCAAGGTCGGCGACACCCTGACCGTCGCCTTCAAGGGCGGCAGCAGCGCCCGGCTGAAGGTCGCGGCGATCACCGACGACGACGTGGCCATCGACCAGGGCGCGCGGTACATCAGCCTCGACACCATGAAGAGGTACCTGCCCGCCGACAAGGTCCCGCCGAACCAGATCATGTTCGCCGAGGCCAAGGAGGGCCAGCAGAAGACCGCGTACGCGGCGCTGAAGAAGTCCCTGGCCGCCTACCCGCAGTACGAGGTCCGCGACCAGACCGACTACAAGCAGGAACTGAAGGACCAGATCGGCCAGCTCCTGAACATGGTCTACGGCCTGCTGGCCCTCGCGATCATCGTGGCCGTCCTCGGTGTGGTGAACACGCTGGCGCTGTCCGTGGTGGAGCGGACCCGGGAGATCGGCCTGATGAGGGCGATCGGCCTCTCACGCCGCCAGCTGCGCAGGATGATCCGCCTGGAGTCGGTCGTGATCGCCCTCTTCGGAGCCCTGCTCGGCCTCGGCCTCGGCATGGGCTGGGGGGCGACGGCACAGAAGCTGCTCGCCCTGGAGGGACTGAAGGTCCTCGAGATCCCGTGGCCGACGATCATCGGGGTCTTCATCGGATCGGCCTTCGTCGGACTGTTCGCCGCCCTCATCCCGGCGTTCCGGGCCGGCCGGATGAACGTACTGAACGCGATCGCGACGGAGTAGCGACCGGCCGCGACCGGCGGGGGAAACGGGGGGACGGGGGAAACGGGGGGACGGGGGAAACGGGGGAGCGGGGGAACGGGCCCGGCGCCGAGAAGTCACGGGGGACTTCTCGGCGCCGGGCCCACCGCCGTGCGCGCCGATGGCGAGCTGGCCGCGGCGGGGCGTTGTCCACAGGCCCGACGCCCGCGCGCGAGCCGTCGTACGCTGGAGGGACCCCCGGCCCGCAGCGCGCGTCGGGCGATTCGCGTTGCCCACCCCCCGGACGAAAGCCGCCCCGAATGAGCCTGCACGGTCTGCTCGACGCCGTCGTCAAGGACACCGCCCTCGCCGAAGCGATCACCGCCGCCGGCGACGGCAACCGTATGCACGTCGACCTGGTCGGCCCCGCCGCGGCCCGCCCCTTCGCGGTCGCCGCCCTCGCCCGCGAGACCGGCCGCACCGTGCTCGCCGTGACCGCCACCGGCCGTGAGGCCGAGGACCTCGCCGCCGCGCTGCGCACCCTGATCCCGTCCGGGGGCGTCGCGGAGTACCCCTCATGGGAGACCCTCCCGCACGAGCGGCTCAGCCCGCGCAGCGACACCGTCGGCCGCCGCCTGGCCGTCCTGCGCCGCCTGGTCCACCCGCGGACCGACGACCCCGAGACCGGCCCCGTCTCCGTCGTCGTGGCCCCCGTGCGGTCCGTGCTCCAACCGCAGGTCAAGGGCCTAGGCGACCTGGAGCCGGTGGCCCTGGCAACCGGCTCGACCGCCGACCTGAACGCGATCGTGGAGGCCCTCGCCGCCGCCGCGTACGCGCGCGTGGAGCTCGTCGAGAAGCGCGGCGAGTTCGCCGTCCGCGGCGGCATCCTGGACGTCTTCCCGCCCACCGAGGAACACCCGCTGCGCGTCGAGTTCTGGGGCGACGACGTCGAGGAGATCCGCTACTTCAAGGTCGCCGACCAGCGCTCCCTGGAGGTCGCCGAGCACGGCCTGTGGGCGCCGCCCTGCCGCGAACTGCTCCTCACCGACGACGTGCGCGAGCGCGCGCGGGTCCTCGCCGAGCAGCACCCGGAACTCGGCGAACTGCTCGGGAAGATCGCCGAGGGCATCGCCGTGGAGGGCATGGAGTCCCTCGCGCCCGTCCTGGTCGACGACATGGAACTGCTGCTCGACGTGGTGCCCAAGGGCACCATGACCGTCGTGTGCGATCCGGAGCGGGTGCGCACGCGCGCCTCCGACCTCGTGGCCACCAGCCAGGAGTTCCTCCAGGCGTCCTGGGCGGCCACCGCGGGCGGCGGCGAGGCACCCATCGACGTCGACGCGGCCTCCCTGTGGTCCATCGCGGACGTCCGAGACCGGGCCCGCGAGCTGGACATGATGTGGTGGTCGGTGTCGCCGTTCGCCGCGGACGACGAACTCGACGCCCTCGACGGCGACACCCTCAAGCTCGGCATGCGCGCACCCGAGACCTACCGCGGGGACACGGCGAAGGCCCTCGCCGACACCAAGGGCTGGCTCGCCGACGGCTGGCGCACGGTGTACGTCACCGAGGGCCACGGCCCCGCCGCCCGGACGGCCGAGGTCCTCGGCACCGAGGGCATCGCCGCCCGCCTCGACACCGACCTCGGCGAGATCGCCCCGGCCGTCGTGCACGTGGCGTGCGGCTCCATCGACTACGGCTTCGTGGACCCGGCGCTGAAACTGGCCGTGCTGACGGAGACCGACCTCTCCGGCCAGAAGGCGGCCGGCAAGGACGGCGCCCGCATGCCCGCCCGCCGCCGCAAGACCATCGACCCGCTCACCCTGGAGACCGGCGACTACATCGTCCACGAGCAGCACGGCGTCGGCCGCTACATCGAGATGGTGCAGCGCACCGTGCAGGGCGCCACCCGCGAGTACCTCGTGGTGGAGTACGCCCCCGCCAAGCGCGGCCAGCCCGGCGACCGCCTCTACATCCCCACCGACCAGCTGGAACAGATCACCAAGTACGTCGGCGGCGAGGCCCCCACCATGCACCGCCTGGGCGGCGCCGACTGGACGAAGACCAAGGCGCGCGCCAAGAAGGCCGTCAAGGAGATCGCCGCCGACCTCATCCGGCTCTACAGCGCGCGGATGGCGGCGCCCGGCCACGCCTTCGGCCCCGACACACCGTGGCAGCGCGAGCTGGAGGACGCCTTCCCCTACGTCGAGACCCCCGACCAGCTCACCACCATCGCCGAGGTCAAGGACGACATGGAGAAGACGGTCCCCATGGACCGCCTGATCTGCGGCGACGTCGGCTACGGCAAGACGGAGATCGCGGTCCGGGCCGCCTTCAAGGCCGTCCAGGACGGCAAGCAGGTCGCCGTGCTCGTGCCGACGACCCTGCTGGTGCAGCAGCACTTCGGCACGTTCGGCGAGCGGTACTCGCAGTTCCCGGTGAAGGTGCGGGCCCTGAGCCGCTTCCAGACCGACACCGAGGCGAAGGCGACCCTGGAGGGCCTCAGGGAGGGCTCGGTGGACGTCGTCATCGGCACCCACCGCCTGTTCTCCTCCGAGACCAAGTTCAAGGACCTCGGCCTGGTCATCGTCGACGAGGAGCAGCGCTTCGGCGTCGAGCACAAGGAACAGCTGAAGAAGCTGCGCGCCAACGTCGACGTCCTCACCATGTCCGCGACCCCCATCCCCCGCACCCTGGAGATGGCGGTCACCGGCATCCGCGAGATGTCCACGATCACCACCCCGCCGGAGGAGCGCCACCCCGTCCTCACCTTCGTCGGCCCGTACGAGGAGAAGCAGATCGGCGCCGCCGTCCGCCGCGAACTGCTGCGCGAGGGCCAGGTCTTCTACATCCACAACCGGGTCGAGTCCATCGACCGGGCGGCCGCCCGGCTGCGCGAGATCGTCCCCGAGGCGCGCATCGCCACCGCGCACGGCCAGATGTCCGAACAGGCCCTGGAACAGGTGGTCGTGGACTTCTGGGAGAAGAAGTTCGACGTCCTCGTCTCGACCACGATCGTCGAGTCCGGCATCGACATCTCCAACGCGAACACGCTGATCGTGGAGCGCGGCGACAACTTCGGCCTCTCCCAACTGCACCAGCTGCGGGGCCGCGTGGGGCGGGGACGGGAGCGCGGTTACGCCTACTTCCTCTACCCGCCGGAGAAGCCGCTGACGGAGACCGCCCACGAGCGGCTCGCCACCATCGCCCAGCACACGGAGATGGGCGCCGGCATGTACGTGGCGATGAAGGACCTGGAGATCCGCGGCGCCGGCAACCTCCTCGGCGGCGAGCAGTCCGGCCACATCGCGGGCGTCGGCTTCGACCTGTACGTGCGGATGGTCGGCGAGGCCGTCGCGGACTACCGGGCCTCCCTGGAGGGCGGCATCGAGGAGGAGCCGCCGCTGGAGGTCAAGATCGAGCTCCCCGTCGACGCGCACGTCCCGCACGACTACGCCCCCGGCGAGCGGCTGCGCCTGCAGGCCTACCGTGCCATCGCCTCCGTCAACACGGAGGAGGACATCAAGGCCGTACGCGAGGAACTCGTGGACCGCTACGGCAAGTTGCCCGAGCCGGTGGAGAACCTGCTGCTGGTGGCGGCCCTGCGCATGCTCGCGCGCGCGTGCGGGGTCGGCGAGGTCGTGCTCCAGGGCAACAACATCCGCTTCGCGCCGGTGGAACTGCGCGAGTCCCAGGAACTGCGGGTGAAGCGCCTCTACCCCGGGACCGTCATCAAGCCGACGGCCCACCAGCTGCTGGTCCCCCGCCCCAAGACGGCGAAGGTGGGCGGGAAGCCGCTGCTCGGGCGGGAGTTGCTGGGCTGGGTGGGCGAGTTCCTTACGTCGATCCTGGGGTCGTAGCCCGTCGTAGTCAGTCGGAGGCAGGCGTCACCAGTCGCAGGCGGTCGTGGCCGGTCGTGGACAGACGTGAAGCCGTCCGCCGGAGGAAGTCCTCCGCGGACGGCCTCTGTTGCACGGCCGTGTCGCGCTGTGACCCGCGCGCACCTCCGTGAACGTCCGTCGGTCGCGGGGCCGTCGGTCTCCGGCCCCGCGCTCTGCGGCCCCGCGCTCTGCGGGCCTACGGCTGGTCGGGCCGGTCGCGGTCCATGCCGAGCGAGCCCTCGATCCGCTGTTGCCCGTCGTCGACCTGGCCTTCGTACTTGTCGCCCGTTCTCTTGTTGACCTGCTTCTCGGCGGCGTCGGACGCCTGCTTGCCCCTGTCGCCCTTCATCTGGTGCTTGAGCTTGTCGAGGATGCCCATCCCGAGCTCCTTCCGGAGGTGACTCACGAACGACGATACGCGTGACTCGCCGTGGATGTCCTGGTAAGGCCCGGTATGGTCTGGACCTCTCCGACGCTACGGTGGGACCAGCGAGAACCGCCCGCGCCGGGCGGGGCCGGGCAGAGCAAGGGGAGGGGCGCGCAGTGATGCGTCTGAGGGGCGGGGCGGCCGTGGCTGTCGTCATGGTGTTCGCCGTGACCGGTTGCAAGGACCAGACCCTGGGGTCCGCCGGACCCGAGGAGACGGCCGGGCCGGGAGGCGGGGGAGGTGCGGCCCTCACGGCCGCCGAGTCACTCACCGTCAAGGGGCGAGCCCCCAAGACCGGTTACGACCGGGACCGGTTCGGCACCGCCTGGGCCGACACCGACTCCAACAGCTGCGACACCCGGGACGACATCCTCAAGCGTGACCTGGAGGACGTGAGGTTCACCGGCGGCAGGTGCAAGGTGTCCTACGGCTCGCTCGACCCCGACCCGTACTCCGGCAAGACGGTGACCTATCGCAGGGGCCGCAGCCAGGTCGACATCGACCACGTCGTCGCCCTGTCCGACGCCTGGCAGAAGGGCGCCAAGTACTGGGACGCCGGCAAGCGGATAGCCCTCGCCAACGACCCCCTCAACCTCATAGCGGTCGACGCGAGCACCAACCGCAGCAAGGGGGACGGTGACACGGCGACCTGGCTGCCGCCCAACAAGAAGTACCGCTGCACGTACGTCGCCGCGCAGGTCGCCGTGAAGAAGAAGTACAAGCTGTGGGTCAGCTCCGCCGAACAGGCCGCGATGAAGAAGGTCCTCGCCGGCTGCCCGGGCCAGAAACTACCGACCGGCGGCAACCCGACCGAGGCACCGGCCCGCTTCCACGCCGGCTGAGCGGAGCGGGGCAGGGCGGGGTGGAGCGGGGTGGGCGGCGGAACACTCCCGGGTGCGTCCCGGTTCAGCCGCCCAGCGCGTCCAGGTCCACGATGGCGCCGCCGGGCTTCCGGGCCGGCACCGGCTTGTCGTAGTCGCTGAAGGTCAGGGTGCCCGGCTCCTTCGCCGACCTGTCGATGACCCGCAGCAGGTACGGCTTGCCCTCGGTGGCCACGTACAGCGTGTACCTGTCCTTGCCGTCCTTCTCGTTCAGGACGATCGCGGGCGTGCCGTCCACCGTGCCGGCCTTCCCGCGCGTCGCGTCCGAGTTCACGTCCTCGGCACCGGCCAGGACCGAGTCCAGGTCGCAGAACCCCGCGATGTCCTTGGCGTCCTTGCCCGTCGCGGACATCTTGGTCCACTTGTCGGCCAGCAGGGACACGGCCGCCTCGACGTCCGCCTTCGCCTCCCCCTTGCTCTGCGCGCGCAGGAACGCCTCGTCGTACTTCATGTAGACGGTGTCGCCGGTCTTGATCAACTCGGCCTGGCCCTGGCCGCCCATGCTCATCGTGCCGGCGCACTCGCCCTTGGTGTTCACGGCCATGTCGATGCGGATCGTGCCGTCGCTCCCGGAGTCGGCGACATCGCCCTTCATGCGCAGCGACGAGGCGCCGGTGGTGGCCTTGACGGCCCGGTCGGCTATCTCGCCGCCGCTGAGCCCGGCGAACGGCTCCTGCTTCTTGCCGGACCCGCCCGACGCGCCCGAACCCCTCGGGGAGTTCGACGCGCCGTCCGCCTTGTCCTGGCCGGCCAGGCAGCCGGTGAGTCCCGTGGTGGCCGCTGCGGCGAGGCAGAGAGCGGCGAGAGCGGTGCGACGCATGGCAGTCCCTTGGTGATGTGACGGTGTTGGTTGGGGTCGTGCGGTGGCGCGGTGGTGCGGCGAGGGCGGGCGTCGGTGGTCGGCGGCCCCGCTTGTCGTTCGCTGGGTCAATCACAGCAGAGCCTGTGAACCGAGTCAACACGGTTCACGCTTTCCCTTAGGTACACGGCCGTGAATGGGTAGATCTTGCGTACGTCGTTATGCTCGGCGTCACACACGGGTGCCCGTGCGGCTCGACCGCGGCGGGACGCTCACGGGATGAGGGGAGCGGGCGCGTGCAGGACAACGCCACCGAGGTCACCGCCGCCGGAATCGCACGGCTCGCCGGTGTCGGCCGCGCGGCCGTCAGCAACTGGCGCCGCCGTCACGCCGACTTCCCCAAACCGGTCGGCGGCACCGAGACGAGCCCCTCCTTCGCCCTCGCCGAGGTCGAGTCTTGGCTGCGCCGCCAGGGCAAACTGGCCGAGGTCCCGCTGCGGGAACGCGTCTGGCAGCAGGTCTCCGGCCACCCCGAGGGCCCGGTCACCGCCCTGACCCACGTCGGCTGCGCCCTGCTGCTCATCCACGACCGCCCGACCGACTGGCTCGGGGTGGCCGCCGGCTCCGACGAACGCCTCGCCGCGATGCTGCCGGCCGCGCTGCGGCAGGTGCTGACGCCAAGGTTGGGGGCGGGGGGTGACCGAGGTGACCGGGGCGTTCACGGTGCGGGCGGTGTTCACGGTGAGGCAAGTGTTCACGGTGTTCATGGCGTCCACGGTGTTCACGCCGAGCGCGGTGTTCACAGCGGGGCCGGTGGGCGTGAGGCGCCGACCGTGAAGGGTTCGGCGGGTGTGAACGGGCCAGCCGGTGTGAACACCCCGGCCGCCGTTCACGACCCCGCCGGCGTTCAGGCTCCCGCCCCTGTGAACCCCGCGCACGCTGTGAACCCTGCCCCCGCCCCGAACCCCACCCCCGCCGCGAACCGCCGTGCTTCCGCGAACGCGCGAGCCGCTGTGAACCCCCCAGCGCCCACCCACACCCCCACCCCGGTTCACACCGACACCCCCCTTCACACCGCCCCCGCCCTCCGCGCCCCCACCGGCCCCGAGCTCCTCCCCTCCACCCCCCTCCTGCGCGGCGCGGCCGAACTCGCCGCCGAGCTGGGGGCGCGGCGGACCTTCGAGTTCCTGCTCGGCCGGTATCTCGACGCCAACCCGCGCCAGTACACGCTCACCCCCGCCGAACTCGCCGGACTCATGGCCGACCTGGCCGGCCCGGCCCCTACCGTCCTCGACCCGGCCTGCGGAACAGGCGCCCTGCTGCGTGCCGTCACCCCCCGCCCCGACCAGCGGCTCTACGCCCAGGACAGCGCCGCCGACCTCGCCGCGCTCACCGTGCTGCGGCTCGCGCTGCACACCCCGGCCGGTGTGCGCGGGGCCGTCGGCGACACCCTGCGGGCCGACGCCTTCCCTCAGCTGCGCGCCGACGCCGTCCTGTGCCATCCGCCCTTCAACGAGCGCAACTGGGGACACGGCGAACTCGCCTACGACCCGCGCTGGGAGTACGGCTTCCCGGCCCGTACCGAGTCCGAGCTGGCCTGGGTGCAGCACGCGCTCGCCCGTCTCACCGACGGCGGCACCGCCGTCCTGCTGATGCCCCCGGCCGCCGCGTCCCGCCGCTCGGGGCGCCGTATCCGGGCCGACCTGCTGCGCCGGGGTGCGCTGCGCGCCGTCTTCGCGCTGCCCGTCGGGGCCGCGCCGCCGTACAACATCCCGCTGCACCTGTGGGTGCTGCGCCGGCCGGAGAAGGCGCCCGCGCAGCCCGAGGTGCTGCTCGCCGACACGGGACGGTTCGCCACCGAGGGACGCGGGGGGCCCGACTGGCGGGCGGTGCGGGACGCCGTGCTCGGGGCGTGGCGTCCCTTCGACCGCGCGGGCCGGCTCGACGAACAGCCCGGCGTGGCGCGGTCGGTGCCCGTCATCGACCTCCTCGACGACGACGTGGACCTCGCCCCGGCCCGTCATCTGCCGCCCGCCACGGCGGCCGAGGGCGCCGAGCAGCTGACGGCCGTACGGGAGCGTCTCGGGGAGACCCTCCAGCGGATCGCCGGTCTCACCCCGCCGCCCGCGGACCCGGTGCGGCTCGCGCGCCGGCCGCTCACCACCGTCGGTGAACTCGCGCGCGGAGCGGCCCTGGTGATGCTGACGGGCGGAACGGGCGGCCCCGCGCGCGTGCGTGTGCTGACCGACAGCGACGTGCTCGGCGGAACCGACCCCTCCGGCTCGTTGCCGCAGAGCGAGGAGGAGGCGGTGCTCACGGAGGTGGGCGACGTGGTCGTCCCGGTGCTGGGCGGGGGTTCGGTGGCGCGCGTGATCGACGCCGCCACGGCGGGCGCGGCCCTCGGGCGCAACCTCGTGCTGCTGCGCCCCGATCCCGCGGCGCTGGACCCGTGGTTCCTCGCCGGGTTCCTGCGCGGTACCGCCAACAACCGCCAGGCCAGCAGTTACGCGTCCACCGCGACCCGGCTCGACGTGCGCCGCCTCCAGCTGCCGAGGGCGCCGCTGGAGGAACAGCGGCGCTACGGCGCGCGCTTCCGCGCCCTGGACGAGTTCGAGCGGGCGCTCAGGCAGGCGGGACGGCTCGGGGAGCAGCTCGTACGCGGAATGTACGACGGCCTCACGGACGGTACGGTCGCACCGGACTGAGGCGCCGGGCACGGGTCGTGATCAGTGCCGCAACGGTTCGGTACAACCGCAGGCCAGTTGTCCGTGTCGGCCTATACGCTCGAAGCGACATTCGCACGACCGTCGTCGGCGCCCGGTGCGCGCCCGCGCCGGTCACCTTCGTACGCCCACTTCAGGCATCAGGAGCAGCCATGCAAGGCCACGGCTACACGCAGCCGGCGAAGCAGCCCCCGTCGACGGGCGTGCTGGTTCTCCTGCGCGTGGTCTTCGTGGTGGTCTCGGTGTGCAGTTTCGGCATGCTGACCTGGGCGATGCTGCTGCGCCTGGCCATCGTGACCCGCAAGGCGCTGGACTGGGGCCTGTTGGCGGCGTCGATCGTGCTGGAGGGCCTCGGCCTGTACCTGCTCGGTTCGGAGTCCGGGGACGAGATCCACACCCCGGGCGGCTGGTTCGGCCTGGTGCTGCTCCTGGGCACGCTGGTGGTCGGGGTGTCGTACTTCCTCGCGGCGGACATCCGCCACTTCCAGCGGCTGCCGTTCGCCGGGTACGCGCCGCAGGGGCCCCCGGCGGGACCGTCGTACGGCTATCCGCAGGTCCAGCCGCAGCCGCCGTACCCGGCCGCGACCGTGCCGCAGTCGCCGCCCCCGATGCCCCACACGCCCGTTCCGCACACCCCGGTGCCGCACACCCCGGTGCCGGCTCCGGTGCCGCAGCAGCCGCTGAGCACCCCGCCGCCGCCCCAGCGTCCCGCGCCCGTGCGCATCGACCAGGTGCGCGCCGAGCTCGACGAGTTGAGCGACTACCTGCGGCGGCACGACAGCCGGCCCGACGGCCCGCGCGACGGACACCCGGACGCCCGTCCCGAGGGCGGACGGTGACCGTGGCGGCCGGGCGGACGGTCGCCGACCGCTACGAACTGTCCACGCTCATCGGGCAGGGCGGCATGGGCCAGGTCTGGACGGCGTACGACCGGCGGCTGGACCGGCGCGTGGCGGTCAAACTGCTGCGTCCCGACAAGGTGGCGGGCCAGGAGGCCGACGAACTGCGCCGCCGCTTCGTGCGCGAGTGCCGGGTGACCGCGCAGGTCGACCACCCCGGGCTGGTCACGGTGCACGACGCGGGCAGCGAGGGCGAGGAGTTGTTCCTCGTCATGCAGTACGTCGACGGCGCGGACCTGTCCGACCATCTCGCCGAGCACGACCCGTACCCGTGGCAGTGGGCGGTGGCGGTGGCCGCGCAGCTGTGTGCCGTGCTGAGCGCTGTGCACGCGGTGCCGATCGTGCACCGCGACCTCAAGCCGCGCAACGTGATGGTGAAGCAGGACGGCACGGTCACCGTCCTCGACCTCGGTGTCGCCTCCGTCATGGACACCGACACCACCCGTCTGACGCACACCGGTTCACCGATCGGCTCGCCCGCCTACATGGCACCCGAGCAGGCGATGGGCGGTGCCGTCGGCCCGTACACCGACCTGTACGCGCTCGGTGTGCTGCTGCACGAACTCCTCAGCGGGGACGTGCCGTTCGCGGGGTCCACGGCGCTCGGGGTGCTGCACCGGCACCTGTACGAACCGCCGCTGCCCGTGCGCCGGGTGCGCGCGGAGGTGCCCGAGGCGCTCGAGGCGCTCGTGCTGCGGCTGCTGGCGAAGGACCCGCAGCACCGTCCCGCCTCCGCGCAGGAGGTGTACGAGCATCTCGCGCTGCTGCTGCCGGCGCGCGGGACGCCGACCGGGGCGCCGCTCGATCCCACGCGCCCGTTCCTGCGCCCGCACGCCCCCTGGCCGGACCTCGCGCGCACGCCGGCGCCGCAGCCCGCTCCCGTAGCGTCCGCCGCGCCGGTCGCGGAGAAACCCGATGTGGCCCGGGCCGTCGACGACGTCAAGCGCCTGCTCGGTGAGGGCCGGATCACCCAGGCCGTCGACATCCTCGGCGCGATCCTGCCCGCCGCGGCCCAGCAGCACGGCGAGCACTCCCCGGTCGTACGGACGCTGCGCAAGCAGTACGCGGCGACGCTGATGGACGACGGCCAGTACCGGCGCGCGCTGCCCGAACTGCGCCGCCTCGCCGACGAACGGGCCACCGAGGCCGGCCGGTCCGACCCGCAGTCCCTGCGCTTTCGCTACGAGGCCGCGCAGTGTCTGGAGCAGCTCGGTGAGCCGGCGGCGGCGCTCGCCGAGTACCGCGCGCTGCTGCCGTACTACGAGAACCAGTACGTGGCCGGCGGCCCCGAGCTCTCGCACGACGTCCGCCGCCGTATCGGGCACCTGCTCCTCGCCCTCGGCGACCGCGCCGCCGCCCACGACACGCTGGGCCGTCTGCTGCACGACGTGGAGCGCCTCCAGGGCCCGGGGAACCCGCTGGCGCTGGAGATCCGCCGGACCCTCCAGTGGCTCGGTCAGGTGCGCGGCTAGATTTACGTACCGCAGACACCACGCGCGCCACGCGTATCCCCGTACCGCACGCATCACGCGCATCACATGCATCGCACGCATCACCGACATCGCACATACCGAGACACACCAGGGGTGGGTTCGTCCATGTCCAGCCATCGTCAGTCGAAGAAGCGCAGATACCTCACCTGGGGTGTCGCCGGTGCCGCCGTCGTCGCGGGGGCCGGGATCGCCGCGCAGACGTCCATGGCCGCCACGACCTGGCCCGCGCAGCGCACCTTCACCGGCCGCGCCTTCGACGCCTGCACGGCGCCCTCCCTCGCCGCGATGAAGGCGTGGAACACCGGTTTCTACGGCGGCGCCGCGGTCTACGTCGGCGGCAAGAACCGCGGTTGCACGCAGGCCAACCTCACCGCGTCCTGGGTGAAGTCCGTCAGCGCGGCCGGCTGGAAGCTCATCCCGCTGTACGTCGGCGCCCAGCCGTCCTGCCAGACGGGCTCCAGCCCGGAGAAGATGACGGCCGCCACCGCCGCCTCCCTCGGCACGAGCGACGGGGCCGACGCCGTGGCCAAGGCGTCCGCCCTCGGGATGAAGGCCGGCAGTCCGGTCTACCTCGACATGGAGGCGTACGACATCACGAACAAGGCCTGCAACGACGCGGTCCTCACCTACGTCCGCGCCTTCGACAAGGCGCTGCGCGCCAAGACGTACCGCAGCGGCTACTACGGCTTCACCAGCTCCAGCGCGAAGGCGATCGCGAACGCCACCGACAGGACGGACCTGCCGGGCAACATGTGGTACGCGCTGTGGGACAAGAAGAACACCACCACCACGGACTGGCCGTTCAAGGCCACGCAGTGGACCGACCACAGCCGCGGCCACCAGTACCTGGTCAACAGCAAGGAGTCCCGCGGCGGTTACACGATCACCGTGGACCGAGACGCGTGGGACGGTCCGGTGGCCATCACCGGCTGAGCACCGGCTGAGCCCCGGCGGACGGTCCGCGGGCCGCGTGCGGACGGTCCGCGGGTGCCCGGTCGAGCGGGTGCGGGCGCGGCGGTGCCCGAAGTCCTGGTGAATCGTTGGTCGAATGGGTTGGCCAGAGCCTGGCCACTGCCTACCATCGATCACCGCAAGACTTTGTGCACCGTCGCACAATCTCCTCGGGAGGCTTCCTTGCACCGCCGCCGTCGCTCCGCGTTCGTCCTCTCCGCCGCGATCGTCGCCGCGGCCCCCGTCCTGACCGCGTGCGCGGGCGACGCGCATCCCGGGGCGGCGGCCGTGGTCGGAGGCCAGCGGATCACCGTCGCCCAGCTGGAGAACCGGGTGGACGAGGTGCGTGAGGCCCAGCGGGCGGCCGTGCCGGACGACGCCCAGTACGAGCAGGCCATCGCGAAGACGGGCACGCTCACCCGCGACACCCTGCACGGGATGGTCCTGGACCGGGTGCTGCACCGCGCCGCCGGGGACGCGGGCGTGACCGTCACCCGCAAGGAGATCCAGCAGATGCGCGGCGGCCTGGAGCAGCAGGCCGGCGGCCCCAGGGCGCTGGAGACGGCCTGGCTCCAGCAGTACGGCATCCCGCCGCAGCGCCTCGACGACAACCTCCGCCTCCAGCTGGAGGCCCAGAAACTCGCCGCCGCGCTCGGCACCGAGACCAGCCGGCCGGAGTTCTGGAAGGCCCTGTCGAAGGCGTCCACGGCCCTGAAGGTCGACCTCAACCCGCGCTACGGCAGCTGGGACGTCCAGAAGTCCAGCCGTGTCGACGCGAAGACGCCGTGGGTGCGCGAGGTCACGGCGACGGACACGCAGCAGACGGCGTAACGGTTCGCCGGGGCCGCTCTCCCCGGGGACGGCCCCGGCGCTGTCGGTGGCGTGGGTTACGTTCGGAGGGTGAACGCAACCACCCCAGAAGGCGCGGCCACCTCCGCGACCGGCCGCGTCGTCCTGCTCACCACCAGCCACCGCGTCGCGCCCGGCCTGCTGTCCTGGCCGGCCTGGGAGGCGCTGCGGGTGGCCGACCGGGTGCTGTGCGCGGACGGCGCGCACCCGCAACTGCCGTATCTGCGCGAGGCGGGGATCGTCGTCGACGAGGTGGCACTGTCCGCCGAGGAGCTGGTCGCGGCCTGCGCCGGCGGGCGCACGGTGGCCGTGGTCGCGGCGGGCGAGGGAGAGCCGGCCCTGACCGACGGGCTGGCCCGGCTGGCCGGGTCGGGCCGGGTCGCGATGCCGGAGCTGGAGCTGCTGCCCGCCTCCTACGACCTGCCCGGTGCCCGGCTGCTGGACCTCGTGCAGGTCATGGACCGCATCCGGGTCGAATGCCCCTGGTCGTCCCGCCAGACCCACGAGGGCCTGGCGAAGTACGGCATCGAGGAGGCGTACGAACTCGTCGAGGCGATCGAGGACGGCGACCGCGTGGAGCTGCGCGAGGAACTGGGCGACGTGCTGCTGCAGGTCGTCTTCCACGCCCGTATCGCCGAGGAGGGCGACCCGCGGGACGGTTCGGACGCCTTCTCCATCGACGACGTCGCGGCCGGTATCGTCGCCAAGCTCATCCACCGCCATCCGCACGTCTTCGGGGACGAGACCGCGACGACCCCCGAGGAGGTCAAGGAGCACTGGCTGCGCACCAAGGCGGTGGAGAAGCGGCGCACCTCGCTGACGGAGGGTGTCCCGCTCGGGCAGCCGGGCCTGGCGCTCGCCGCGAAGCTGGCCTCCCGCGTGCGGACGGCGGGACTTCAGGTGCCGCTGCCGGCGGGTGAGGGCGCCGGGTACGAGCTGCTGGCGCTGGCGGTGCGCGCCGAGGCACAGGGCGTGGACCCGGAGGCGGCGCTGCGGGCGGCGGCCCGGGCCTACCGGGACGCGGTGCGGGTGGCCGAGGGCGTCGACTCCCCGGCGCCGGCGCCGGATACGGTCGGGGAGTGACCGACCAGCCGCCGCCCACGCCCCCCGCGCCCGACCTCTTCACCTGGGAGTTCGCCGCCGACCCCTACCCGGCGTACGCCTGGTTGCGCGAGCACGCCCCCGTGCACCGCACGCGCCTGCCGAGCGGTGTGGAGGCCTGGCTGGTCACCCGGTACGCGGACGCCAAGCAGGCCCTCGCCGACCCGCGGCTCAGCAAGAACCCGGCGCATCACGACGAGCCCGCGCACGCGAAGGGCAAGACGGGCATCCCGGGTGAGCGCAAGGCCGAGCTCATGACCCATCTGCTCAACATCGATCCGCCGGACCACACCAGGCTGCGGCGGCTGGTCTCCAAGGCGTTCACTCCGCGCCGGGTCGCGGAGTTCGCCCCCCGGGTCCAGGAACTCACCGACCGGCTCATCGACGGGTTCGCGGAGCGCGGCTCCGCGGACCTCATCCACGAGTTCGCCTTCCCGCTGCCCATCTACGCGATCTGCGACCTGCTGGGCGTCCCCCGTGAGGACCAGGACGACTTCCGGGACTGGGCGGGCATGATGATCCGGCACGGCGGCGGCCCGCGGGGCGGGGTGGCGCGGTCGGTGAAGAAGATGCGGAGCTATCTGGCCGAGCTGATCCACCGCAAGCGCGCGGCGCTGCCCGCCGAGGCGGGGCCGGGCGAGGACCTCCTCTCCGCTCTCATCCGCGCCTCCGACCACGGCGAGCACCTCAGCGAGAACGAGGCGGCGGCGATGGCGTTCATCCTTCTCTTCGCCGGGTTCGAGACCACCGTCAACCTCATCGGCAACGGCGTGTACGCGCTGCTGAACCATCCGGGGCAGCGCACCCGCCTCCAGGAGTCCCTCGCCGCCGGTGACCGGGGCCTGCTGGAGACGGGTGTGGAGGAACTCCTGCGCTACGACGGTCCGGTGGAGCTGGCGACCTGGCGGTTCGCCACCGGGTCGCTCACCCTCGGCGGGCAGGACATCGCGGCGGGCGACCCCGTCCTCGTGGTCCTCGCGGCCGCGGACCGTGACCCGGAGCGGTTCGCCGATCCGGACGTGCTCGACCTCGGGCGGCGGGACAACCAGCATCTCGGGTACGGCCACGGCATCCACTACTGTCTCGGCGCCCCGCTCGCCCGGCTGGAGGGCCAGAGCGCGATCGGCACGCTCCTCACCCGGCTGCCGGACCTGCAACTGGGTGTGGATCCGGCCGACTTGCGGTGGCGGGGCGGGCTCATCATGCGGGGACTGCGCACGTTGCCGGTGGAGTTCACGCCCCGTGGATGACTGCTCCCACCTGCGTAAAGGTGACATGCCCTCAACTCTGTGATGTTCACGTGATCTACGCGGCATTAACTTGTGACAAGTGATCGTGTGCCTATACGTTCACGGATCAGCGCGGTGCCCCGCTGTGGGTGCCGCGCGGTCACTGTCGTTCTGCGAAAGGTCTCCGCATGCTCTCCGGGAACGGTCGACACCGTCGCCCCCGTCAGGCTCCGGCTCTCCTCGTGGCAGCCGGCGTGACCGGCTCCGCCATCGCGATCCCGCTCCTCGGTGCCACCGGGGCGAGTGCGGCCGCGGGCACCACCTGGGACCAGGTCGCGGAATGCGAGAGCGGCGGCTCCTGGAGTGAGAACGCGGGCAACGGCTACTACGGCGGCCTTCAGGTCTCCCAGGACAACTGGGAGAAGTACGGCGGTCTGGAGTACGCGTCGAGCGCCGACGAGGCGAGCCGCTCCCAGCAGATAGCCGTGGCCGAGAAGATGCTCGACGACCAGGGCATCACCGCCTGGCCGACGTGCGGTCTGCTCGCCGGGCTCAGCAAGGACTCCGGATCGGCCGACATCGACACGGGTCTGGGCACCACGGCGCCCGACTCGTCGGACTCCTCCGGCTCCTCCGGTTTGTCCGACTCGTCGGAAGCGTCTTCGTCTTCCTCCTCCTCGCCCTCGGCGTCGCCCACCCCGTCCGGCACCTCGGCGAGCGCCGAGGCCGGCACGGGCAAGAAGGGCGGCCCGGCCAAGTCCGGTACCGCATCCGGCAGCGGCACCGACAAGAGTGCCGATTCCCGTTCCGGTCAGGCCGACCCGGGCACTTCCGGCAAGTCGTCCCCCGAGGTGTCGAAGCGGGAGGAAGCGGACAACGTCGAGCAGAGCGTGGGCACTTCGAGCCTGGTCGACACCGGGTCCCTCGGTTCGGGCAAGCACCGCGGCGGCAGCGCCGACGAGGGCGCCGCGACCGACGCCGCCCCCTCGGCGGGCCGCCACGTCGCGGGCGACGGCGACGCCACGCCCGTCGACTCGTACACCGTCCGCCTCGGGGACACCCTCGCGTCCATCGCCGACTCCCTTGACCTCGACGGCGGGTGGCGCGCGCTCTACGACGCGAACAAGGGCGCCATCGGTGGCGACCCGAGCAGCATCGCCCCCGGTCAGACCCTGCGAGTCGGGGTCTAACCGGGCGAAAAGCAGCGGGAGTTCGCGCCGCACTTGTGACTGAATGTCCGCTTTGGTGAAAGTGTGGGATGACTCTCAGAAGCCCTGATCGTCTTTGAAATTCGCCGGATCACATGTCTACGGTCGTGACCGCTCGTCAACACGAGCCCCGGCGGCCGCAACGCCGAATCCTGCCAGCGGCCGTACGGGAACAGTCGTCGCGTAAAGCGCCGTAGGCAGGAGCGGGGGACCCAAGGTAAGCGCCGCGCCGGGCAGTTGACGGAACGGCTTGGGGTTAAGCCACGCCTCCCAGGGAGGTGTGGCCGGGCAACTCAACCGGCCCGAACCCGACAGCTCACCTCGCAGGCGTCGGTGAGGGGATCAACCATGCTGTTTTCCGGCAAGGGCAAGCACCGCCGCCCGTCCAAGGCCACCCGCGTCGCCACGCTCGCCGGTGTCACCGGTGTGGCCATCGCCGCCCCGCTGATGGCGGCCGGCAACGCCTCCGCCGCCACCGCCTCCGAGTGGGACACCGTCGCCGCGTGCGAGTCCGGCGGCAACTGGTCCATCAACACCGGCAACGGCTACTACGGCGGCCTGCAGTTCTCCGCCTCCACCTGGGCCGCGTACGGCGGCACGCAGTACGCCTCCACCGCCAACCAGGCATCCAAGGCGCAGCAGATCGCCGTCGCCGAGAAGGTCCTCGCCTCCCAGGGCAAGGGCGCCTGGCCGGTCTGCGGCAAGGGCCTGTCGAGCGCCGGCTACAGCGGTTCCACCGGCACCTCGTCGAACAGCTCCACCTCGTCGAACAGCTCCAGCGGCTCGAACAGCTCCAGTGGTTCCAGCGGCTCCTCGACCACCACCCGCTCGACCACCGAGCAGCCGGCCTCCCGTTCCGCGGAGCGCCCGGCCGCCAAGAAGACCGTCAGCACCCCGACCGGCAAGAAGGTCAAGAAGGGTGACGGCGAGTACAAGGTCGTCAAGGGCGACACGCTCAGCTCGATCGCCGAGAAGCACAAGGTCAAGGGCGGCTGGCAGAAGCTGTTCCAGCTGAACAAGGACATCGTCGACGACGCCGACTTCATCTACCCGGGCCAGCAGCTCCACCTGAAGTGACACCCGGCCCGTAGTCGAACCACAGCGCCCTCACATCCGGGTCCTTCAGGCTGAGGCTCCCGTGAGGGTCACCCCCCGTCCCCACGGGCTCCCCGCTCCGGTGCGTCTTCCCCCGTACGCACCGGGGCGGGGCTTTGTGCTGTCCGGCACCCCGCTTTCGGGCCCCGCACAGCTCCCCTCTTTGTTCCGTTCGGAAACAATTTACTCTCGGTTCTGTCCACGACGTGGCCGGAAGGCCGACCGATCCCCCCGGGGCGGTTAGGCTCGTCACGCAGAGCCCCGGCGGCGCTGCACCAGCCGGGCCCCGGTCCGGCCGTACCCGCGTCACATTGAAGAAGGAGATGCTCGTGCCGTCCATCGACGTCGTCGTAGCCCGGGAAATCCTGGACTCCCGAGGCAACCCCACGGTCGAGGTCGAGGTCGGCCTCGACGACGGCAGCACGGGTCGTGCCGCCGTTCCGTCCGGCGCATCCACCGGTGCCTTCGAGGCCATCGAGCTGCGCGACGGTGACCCCAACCGCTACCACGGCAAGGGTGTCGAGAAGGCCGTCCTCGCCGTCATCGAGCAGATCGGCCCGGAGCTCGTCGGCTACGACGCCACCGAGCAGCGCCTGATCGACCAGGCCATGTTCGACCTGGACGCCACCGACAACAAGGGCTCGCTCGGCGCCAACGCCATCCTCGGCGTCTCCCTCGCCGTCGCGCACGCCGCCTCCGAGGCCAGCGACCTGCCGCTGTTCCGCTACCTGGGCGGCCCGAACGCGCACCTGCTGCCCGTCCCGATGATGAACATCCTGAACGGCGGCTCGCACGCCGACTCCAACGTGGACATCCAGGAGTTCATGATCGCCCCGATCGGCGCGGAGTCCTTCTCCGAGGCGCTGCGCTGGGGCGCCGAGGTCTACCACACCCTCAAGAAGGTGCTGAAGACCAAGGGCCTGTCCACCGGCCTCGGCGACGAGGGCGGCTTCGCCCCGAACCTGGAGTCCAACCGCGCCGCGCTCGACCTCATCATCGAGGCCGTCAAGCAGGCCGGCTACATCCCCGGCGAGCAGATCGCGCTCGCCCTCGACGTCGCCGCGTCCGAGTTCTACAAGGACGGCAAGTACGAGTTCGAGGGCAAGTCCCGCTCCGCCGCCGAGATGACCGAGTACTACGAGGAGCTCGTCTCCGCGTACCCGCTCGTCTCCATCGAGGACCCGCTGTACGAGGACGACTGGGCCGGCTGGAACGTCATCACCCAGAAGCTGGGCGACAAGGTCCAGATCGTGGGCGACGACCTCTTCGTCACCAACCCCGAGCGCCTCGCCCGCGGCATCGAGGAGGGCTCCGCGAACGCCCTGCTCGTCAAGGTCAACCAGATCGGCTCGCTGACCGAGACCCTGGACGCCGTCGAGATGGCCCAGCGCAACGGCTTCAAGTGCATGATGTCGCACCGCTCCGGCGAGACCGAGGACGTCACCATCGCCGACCTCGCTGTCGCCGTGAACTGCGGCCAGATCAAGACCGGCGCCCCGGCCCGCTCGGACCGCGTCGCCAAGTACAACCAGCTCCTGCGCATCGAGGAGATCCTCGACGACGCCGCCGTGTACGCCGGCCGCAGCGCCTTCCCGCGCTTCCGCGGCTGACCCACCTCGGCAGGGCTCAGCCAGTCGCACGTACGTCCCCGTACCCGGTCCCGTACCGTGTCCGGGGACGTACGCGCGTATGACGGGCCGACAGGTGCGAAGGGGAGGCGGATCGCCAGTGGCCGTGAAGGACCGGGACCGTTTCTCCACCACGACCAGGATCCGGCTGCTCGGCGAGCAGACGGCGGCCCGGGTCTACCGCTCCCAGACCAAGCGCCAGGCGCGCCGCTCCCGGCTGACCAGCCGCGCGGCCCTGCTCGCCCTGGTCCTGTGCACGCTGATCGTGGCCCTCGCCTACCCGATGCGGCAGTACGTCTCCCAGCGCGCCGACATGGCGGACATGGTGCGCCAGAAGGAGCGGGCCAGGCAGCGCGTCGAGCAGCTGCGCGACCTCAAGGCGCGCTGGCAGGACGACGCGTACGCCGAGCAGCAGATCCGGCAGCGGCTGCACTACGTGATGCCGGGGGAGACCGGCTACGTCGTCATCGACCCCGGCGCGGCCAGGCAGTCGCGCGCCGAGCAGGGCGCGGCCGACCGCCCCTGGTACTCGAACGTCTGGGACGGCGTCGACAAGTCCGACGCCTCCGACCGGTGACCTCACCTGGTGAACGACCCAGGTGAACCGACTTACAGAGAGACAGGCATGGAAACGCCCCCGCCGACCACCCCGCGCACCGAGCCCACCGACGCGGACGTCGATGCCTTCAAGCAGCAGCTCGGGCGTCCGCCGCGCGGGCTGCGCGCCATCGCCCACCGGTGCCCCTGCGGGCAGCCGGACGTCGTGGAGACGGCCCCGCGGCTGCCCGACGGCACGCCCTTCCCGACGACGTACTACCTGACGTGCCCGAGGGCCGCCTCAGCGATCGGCACCCTCGAGGCGAACGGCGTCATGAAGGAGATGACCGAGCGGCTCGGCACCGACCCGGAGCTCGCCGCCGCCTACCGCGCCGCGCACGAGGACTACCTCGCCCGCCGGGACGCCATCGAGGTGCTGGAGGGGTTCCCGAGCGCGGGCGGCATGCCCGACCGGGTGAAGTGCCTGCACGTGCTGGTGGGCCACTCCCTGGCCGCGGGGCCGGGCGTCAACCCGCTGGGCGACGAGGCGCTCGCGATGCTGCCGGAGTGGTGGCGCAAGGGCCCGTGCGTGCAGCCGCTGCAGGCGCCCGACCCGGCGGACGAGCACCCCGGCGAGGAGGGCGTGGTCGAGGACCCGGCCGCCCGCCGCGGCGCCTCCGTCACACCCGTCCCGCCGGTCGCCCCCGGCTTCAGCCGGGTCGCCGCCGTCGACTGCGGCACGAACTCCATCCGGCTGCTGGTCGCCGACGTCGACCCCGGCACCGGCGAACTGCTCGAACTCGACCGCCGTATGACGATCGTGCGGCTCGGCCAGGACGTGGACCGGACCGGCCGGCTGGCCCCCGAGGCACTGGAGCGGACGTTCACCGCGTGCCGCGCCTACGCGGAGGTGATCCGCGAGCTCGGTGCGACGACGGTGCGGTTCGTGGCCACCTCGGCCTCGCGGGACGCCTCCAACCGGGACGACTTCGTCCGCGGGGTGCGGGACATCCTCGGCGTCGATCCCGAGGTCGTCTCGGGCGCGGAGGAGGCCGAGCTCTCCTTCACCGGCGCGACCAGGGAGCTGGCGGGGCACGGGACGGGCGCGCGGAGCGCGTCCTCCGGGGACGGCGACGGGCGGGAGGCGGACGGATTCGCCCGGCCCTACCTGGTCGTGGACATCGGCGGCGGCTCGACCGAGTTCGTCGTGGGCGAGGACGGGGTTCGCGCGGCGCGTTCGGTGGACGTCGGCTGCGTCCGGATGACCGAGCGGCACCTGGTGCGGGACGGCGCCGTCACCGACCCGCCGTCCGCAGAGCAGGTCGCGGCGATGCGCGCCGACATCGAGGCGGCCCTCGACCTGGTCGAGGAGTCGGTCCCGCTGCGTGAGGCGCGGACCCTGGTCGGACTGGCCGGTTCGGTCACGACCGTCTCCGCCATCGCGCAGGACCTGCCCGCCTACGACTCGGCGGCCATCCACCACTCCCGGATCTCCCGCGACACGGTCCGTGAGATCACCGGGTGGCTGCTGCGCTCCACGCACGCCGAGCGCGCGGCGGTCCCCTCCATGCACCCGGGGCGCGTCGACGTGATCGCCGCCGGGGCCCTCGTCCTGCTGTCGATCATGGAGCGGACCGGGGCCGAGGAGGTCGTGGTGAGCGAGCACGACATCCTCGACGGCATCGCGTGGTCGGTGGCCTAGTCCTGCCGCCGGCCGGGCGGCCGGCTGTGGCTCCAGGGCCCGTCGGCGGGTGGCCTGGGCCACGCGGGCGGGGTGGTCCGGGTCTCCTTTGCTACCGATCAGTAGCCCTCGGCTGAGCAGGTCGGATAGCGTATGAGCGCCTCCGGGGGGTCTGTGCGGACCCTTCGGAGGCGCCCCGTCGGGAAAGTTCGTGAAGTTCTTCACAAGGATTTCTGTGCGGCCGGGCGAGGAAAGTGGCGGGACTGCCCCTTTCGGGGGTCCGACCCCTGTGCGCAGGGGTCCGGCGGGCCGTTTCGGAGGGGTCGCGGGGGGAGTTTCCGAGGCGCTTCCGAGGGGGTCTCCAGGTGGCCCGGGAGGCGCGGAGTTGCAGCTCACGCGGCCTTGACAACGGTTCATACCGCCCCGCCCCCGGCCTGCCCCGCGAGGCCCTGGATCAACGGGGTGGCGGAGGATAACACAAGCCCTGTGGATGCTTGTGAAGGGGCGCACGAGCTACCCCCCCGAGGCGGGTGGATACTCGATGCCATGAGCACCACGGAGCGTCCCAGGATCCTCGTAGTAGGCGGTGGGTACGTAGGCCTGTACGCAGCTCGGCGCATTCTCAAGAAGATGCGCTACGGCGAGGCGACCGTCACGGTCGTCGACCCCCGGTCGTACATGACCTACCAGCCCTTCCTCCCCGAAACCGCCGCCGGCAACATCTCCCCGCGCCACGTCGTCGTCCCGCTGCGACGCGTGCTGCCGAAGGCGGAGGTGCTCACCGGCCGGGTCACCACCATCGACCAGGACCGCAAGGTCGCCACGATCGCCCCGCTGGTCGGCGAGGCGTACGAGCTGCCCTTCGACTACCTGGTCATCGCGCTCGGCGCGGTCTCCCGCACCTTCCCGATCCCCGGCCTCGCCGAGCAGGGCATCGGCATGAAGGGCATCGAGGAGGCCATCGGCCTGCGCAACCACGTCCTCGAACAGCTCGACAAGGCCGACTCCACGACCGACGAGGAGATCCGCCGCAAGGCGCTCACCTTCGTCTTCGTCGGCGGCGGCTTCGCCGGCGCGGAGACCATCGGTGAGGTCGAGGACCTGGCCCGGGACGCGGCCAAGTACTACACCAACGTGTCCCGCGAGGACATGCGCTTCATCCTGGTGGACGCCGCGGACAAGATCCTGCCCGAGGTCGGCCCCAAGCTCGGCCAGTACGGCAAGGAGCACCTGGAGAGCCGCGGGGTCGAGATCTACCTCTCCACCTCCATGGACTCCTGCGTCGACGGCCACGTCGTGCTGAAGAACGGCCTGGAGGTCGACTCCAGCACGATCGTGTGGACGGCCGGCGTCAAGCCGAACCCGGCCCTGACCCGCTACGGCCTGCCGCTCGGCCCCCGCGGTCACGTCGACTGCGCGCCCACCCTCCAGGTGCAGGGCACCGACTACATCTGGGCCGCCGGCGACAACGCCCAGGTGCCCGACCTCGTCGGCCGCAAGGCCGGCAACGAGAACGCCTGGTGCCCGCCGAACGCGCAGCACGCGCTGCGGCAGGCGAAGGTCCTCGGCGACAACGTGATCTCCGGCCTGCGGGGCTTCCCGCAGAAGGACTACAGCCACGCCAACAAGGGCGCGGTCGCGGGCCTCGGCCTCCACAAGGGCGTCGCGATGATCGTCATGGGCAAGATGAAGATCAAGCTCAAGGGCCGTCTCGCCTGGTACATGCACCGTGGCTACCACGGCATGGCCATGCCGACCTGGAACCGCAAGATCCGCGTCTTCGCCGACTGGACCCTCGGCATGTTCCTCAAGCGCGAGGTCGTGGCGCTCGGCGCGCTGGAGTCCCCGCGCGAGGAGTTCTACGAGGCCGCGAAGCCGGCCCCGGTCGCGGCCGCTGCCAAGGCCGAGGAGAAGCCGAAGGCCGAGCAGGCCAAGGCGTCCTGACCTTCCCTCACCTGTTCCTTCCCGAAGGACCTTCCGCCATCCGTGGTGCGGGAGGTCCTTCGGCGTTTTCGGCCGGCGGCGGCCGGTTCCGAAGGGTTTGCCCAGCCGTAACGCGCGTGGGGGACTGCGACGCGGCGTCACAGGTGTTTACGTGGTGTCGGACGTTCAGGGACCACTCCTCACGGAGGTGTACGCCATGGCTGACGCCGCGTCGCGGCTGACGGGCCTCGTCGAACAGTTGCTGGGGGCTCCGCTCCCGCTCCGCATCCGCGCCTGGGACGGTTCTCAGGCCGGGCCGCCGGACGCCCCCGCACTGGTGGTGCGCAACCGGCGCGCGGTGCGCCGGCTGTTGTGGAAGCCCGGAGAGCTCGGCCTGGCCCGGGCCTGGGTCGCCGGGGACCTGGAGGTCGAGGGGGACCTCTACACCGCGCTCGCCCTGATCGCGGGACTGTGGGAGCGCCAGGAGAACCCCAGGAGCCTGGTCCGGGCGCTGCGCGACCCCGAGGTGCGGGCCGCCGCCCTCGGCCTCGTCCGGTTCGCCGGCTCCCCGCTGCCGCCCGCCCCGCCCCGCGAGGAGGTGCGCAGGGCCCGCCGCGGCCTGCACAGCAAACGCAGCGACAAACACGCCATCAGCCACCACTACGACGTCGGCAACGAGTTCTACGAGCTCGTCCTCGGCTCGTCCATGGTGTACTCCTGCGCCTACTGGTCCGCCCCCGAACCGGCGGGCACGCTCGCGGACGCCCAGCGCGACAAGCTCGAACTCGTGTGCCGCAAGCTCGCCCTGACACCGGGTCAGCGGCTGCTGGACGTCGGCTGCGGCTGGGGCTCCCTGGCCGTCCACGCGGCCCGCGAACACGGCGTGCGGGTGGTCGGCATCACCCTCTCCCAGGAGCAGGCCGCCTACGCCCGCAAGCGCGTCGCCGAGGAGGGGCTCACCGACCGGGTCGAGATCCGGGTGCAGGACTACCGCGACGTCGTCGACGGGCCCTTCGACGCCGTCTCCTCCATCGGCATGGCCGAGCACGTCGGCGCCGAGCGGTACCTGGAGTACGCGGACCTGCTGCACCGGCTGCTCGCCCCCGGCGGGCGGCTGCTCAACCACCAGATCGCCCGCCGCCCGCAGCGCGACGAGTCGACGTACGCCCTCGACGAGTTCATCGACGCCTACGTGTTCCCCGACGGTGAACTGGCCCCGCTGGGCACCACCGTCACCCAGCTGGAACGCGCCGGGTTCGAGGTACGCGACGTCGAGTCGATCCGCGAGCACTACGCGCTCACCCTGCGCCGCTGGGTGGCCTGTCTGGAGGCGGGCTGGACGCGGGCCGTGCGGCTGGCCGGTCCCGGCCGCGCCCGGGTCTGGCGGCTGTACATGGCCGCCTGCGCGGTCGCCTTCGAACGCAACCAGATCGGCGTCAACCAGGTGCTCGCGGTGCGGACGCCGGACTCCGGCGCCTCCGGCATGCCGCTGCGGGCGCGTACCTGGAACTGAGCGCACACGACAGGGCCCCGTCCCGGCAGCCGGAACGGGGCCCTGTCGTGTGCGCGCGGCTACTCGGCCTTGATCGCCGACAGCATGTTCAGCCGGGCCGCCCGCCGGGCCGGCCACAGCGCCGCCAGCACCCCCACCGTCCCCGCCAGCAGGAGGAACAGGGCCATCCTGGCCCAGGGCAGGACGAGTTCGTACGTCGCCATCCTCGCGCCGAGCAGTTCGCCGGCCGCCCAGCCGAAGAACACGCCCAGGCCGATGCCCAGGACGGCGCCGAACAGGGAGATGACGAGGGACTCCAGGCGGACCATCCGCTTGATGCCCTTGCGGTCCAGGCCGATGGCGCGCAGCATGCCGATCTCCTGCGAGCGTTCGAAGACCGACATGGCCAGCGTGTTGATCACGCCGAGGACCGCCACGATCACCGCCATCGCCAGCAGGCCGTAGACCATGTTCAGCATCAGCGTGAACATCTGCGCGATGTCCTCGGAGAGGTCCTTCTTGTCCTGGACCTTGATGGCCGGGTTGAGGCCGAGGGCCTTCTCCAGGCGGTCCTTCGTCGCGTCGGACGCGCCGCCGGACGTCTTCACCATGACCTGCATGTCGGCCGGGTCCGACTGGTGCGGGGCCAGCGCCGAGGTGTCCAGCATGATGCCCTGGATCATCTCGTTGCCCTCGTAGATCCCGGCGACCGTCAGCCGCTGCCTGCGACCGTCCTCGTAGGAGACGGTGAAGGCCGAACCGGCCTTCCACTTGTGCGACTTGGCGGTGTCGGCGTCCGCGACGACCCGGGTGCCGCCGACCGTGAAGGAGCCCTCGTCGACCTTGAGGTCGGTGAGGTCGTCGATCGCGCCGCCGTCGACCGCGGTGACGTACTCGGTGGTGCCGTCGATGCGGGTGGCCGCGTTGCGCAGCGGGCTGGTGGCGGTGACGCCGTCGACACGCGCCAGTCTGGTCCGCACGTCCGGGGAGAGCTCGTTGCCGTTGGCCATGGACACCACGTAGTCGGCGCTGATCGCCGCCGACGCCATCTTGTCGATCGACCGCTGGAGGCTGCCCGCCATCACCGTCATGCCCGTGATGAGGGTCAGGCCGATCATCAGCGCGGACGCGGTGGCGGCCGTACGGCGGGGGTTGCGGACAGAGTTCTGGCGGGCCAGCTTGCCCGCGATGCCGAACCCGCGCAGGACCGGTGCCGCGGCCGCGATCAGCGGGCGGGACAGCAGCGGGGTGAGGATGAAGACGCCGATGATCAGCAGGACCGCGCCGATGCCCATGGGCGCCTGGCCGTCGGAGCCCTCCATCGTCCGGGCCGCGAGGACCACCGCGACGCCCGCCCCGCTGAACAGCGCGCCCAGCGTGTTGCGCAGGACCAGCGACTTGGTGGTGGCCGGGGCGTGCAGGCTGCTCATCGCGGCCACCGGCGGGATCTTCGCGGCCCGGCGGCCCGGCAGCCAGGCCGCCAGCATGGTGACGAGGATGCCGACCGCGAACGCGGCGGCGACCGTGCCGGGGGAGACGACCAGCGGGCCGTCGGGGACCGTCGCGCCGAACGAGCCCATGAGCGAGCGCAGTCCGGCGCCGATGCCGATGCCCGCGACCAGACCGGCGACCGCGGCGACGGCGCCGACCACGAACGCCTCCAGGAGCACCGACCGGGTGACCTGCCGGCGCGAGGCGCCGACCGCGCGCATCAGCGCCAGTTCCCTGGTGCGCTGGGCGACCAGCATGGTGAAGGTGTTGGCGATGATGAACGTACCGACGAACAGCGCGATGCCGGCGAAGACCAGCAGGCCCTGCTTGAGGCCCGACATCGAGGCGGAGATCAACCGCGCCTGCGAGTCGGCGAGTTCCTGCCCGGTGGTGGTCTCCGTGCGGTCCTCGGGCAGGGCCTTGTCGAGGGCGCTCTTCAGCGCCGCCTGGCTGGTGCCCGGCGCCGCCTTCACGTCGATCTCGTCGTAGGTGCCCGGCTTGCCGAAGAGGCGCTGCGCGGTCGCGGTGTCGAACAGGGCGAGGCTGCCGCCGGCCGCGACGTTGCCGTCGTCGGTGGTGAAGACGCCGGTGACCTTCGGGGTGAGGACCGGGCCGTCCACCGACAGACGCACGGTGTCGCCGATGCCGTACCCGGTGCGCCGGGCGGTGGCCGAGTCGATGAGGACCTCGCCCGCGCCCTTCGGGGCGCGCCCCTCGGCGAGCGGGTACCGGGCGTCCTTGGCGCCCCAGTAGTTCCCGCCCTGCGACTGGAAGCCGCCGCCGACGAGCTTGCCGTGCTTGTCGGCGATGGCCGTGAAGCCGCTGACCACGCCGGTGGCGGACGCGGCACCGGGGACCCGGGCGCTCCGGTCGAGCATCGCCCGGGTCAGCTCGGAGGTCTTGCCGATCCGGTCGCCCTTGTCCTCCTGGCTCTCGGCCACGACGGCGACGTCGACCTGGTCGAAGCCCTTGGCCGAGCTCTTCTGGTACGCGTCGGAGATGGTGTTGGTGAAGACCAGGGTCCCCGACACGAAGGCCACGCCGAGCATCACGGCGAGCACGGTCATCAGGAGCCGGGCCTTGTGCGCGAGTACGTTGCGCAAGGCGGTACGGAACATGGGTTCTCTCTGTCCGGGCGGGTGGAGGTGGGGGAGCGTCAGCTCGTGCGGCCCTTGGCGTCGAACTGCTTCATGCGGTCGAGCACCGAGTCCGCCGTCGGCCCGTACACCTCGTCGACGATCCGCCCGTCCGCCAGGAACACCACCCGGTCCGCGTACGCCGCCGCCACCGGGTCGTGGGTCACCATCACCACCGTCTGCCCCAGCTCCCGCACGGAGTTGCGCAGGAAGCCCAGGACCTCGGCGCCGGCGCGCGAGTCGAGGTTTCCGGTCGGCTCGTCACCGAAGATGATGTCGGGCCGGGAGGCCAGGGCGCGGGCGACGGCCACGCGCTGCTGCTGGCCGCCGGACAGCTGCGCGGGCCGGTGACCGAGCCGGTCGGCCAGCCCGATCATCCGGATCACGTTGTCCAGCCACTCCTTGTCCGCCTTGCGGCCCGCGATGTCCATGGGGAGGGTGATGTTCTCCAGGGCCGTCAGCGTCGGCAGCAGGTTGTACGCCTGGAAGATGAAGCCGATCTTGTCCCGGCGCAGCTTGGTCAGCTGCTTGTCCTTGAGGGAGCCCAGTTCGGTCTCGCCGATGCGCACCGAGCCGGAGGAGAAGGTGTCCAGACCGGCCACGCAGTGCATCAGCGTGGACTTGCCGGATCCGGAGGGGCCCATGATCGCCGTGAACTCGGCCTGCGGGAAGTCGATGGAGACCCGGTCGAGGGCGACCACCTGGGTCTCGCCCTGTCCGTAGATCTTCGACAGATCCGTGGCACGTGCGGCCACGGTGGTGGTCCGGCCGGCGATGGATGAGGTGGTCACGAGGAGACGCTCCTGTCGGGACGGCGATGCGGATGAAGGGGACTGGTCCCATCGTGTCCGTGGATCAGGAGCGTGTAGTCACCCGCTGTTCCGGTTCTGGAGGCAGCCTGCGGTCGGACCGGGCGCGTTCACGTCATACCTGGGGAT
The DNA here is from genome assembly GCF_040605435.1 of Streptomyces sp. NPDC005574. NCBI lineage: Bacteria > Bacillati > Actinomycetota > Actinomycetes > Kitasatosporales > Streptomycetaceae > Streptomyces > Streptomyces sp. NPDC005574. The sequence continues at coordinate 10,241 of NZ_JBEXCW010000025.1, read as the reverse complement.
GACGGCCCACCCCGAGAAGGGCCGGTCGAGAACGGGTGGAGCGCCCTTGTTCGGACGGTGAAATTCCGTCATTCCGTATACGCGGCCCGGCGCCGCACGGAACGCTACTGGCAAGTGCGGATGGCCCGTTCCAGGGGCTGATGCACCCTCAGAACTCAATAAAATAAGACAACATCGCGCTGCCCGGCCGCAGTTCGGGGGAGGTATCCCGATAGGCTCGGCACCTCGACGCGGAGCCCACGGCCTGCCCGGATGGTGGAATGCAGACACGGCGAGCTTAAACCTCGCTGCCCCTCAGTGGGCGTGCCGGTTCAAGTCCGGCTCCGGGCACTTCCGCAGTCACTCATGGTGATCACCGATGACGGACGGTCACTCATGCCGTGCGTCCGTGCCAGTCGGCTGCCGCTCCAGAACGCCCGGGTGCCGTTGGCGGGCAGCCCGTTTCGCGCGGGTCCGCGGGAGTCTGACGACGTGTGAGTCCTCGGAGCCCGGCGCGGCGGCCGTACCGGCGCCGCGTCGACCGCCGCGCGACCGTTGACACGAGACGTGGACGGGCAGAGACTCACGGGAGCCTGGTGAAGGAAATTTCACAGGACGAACAACCGGACAGGCGACCGGACGTGCAGCCGGCGAACAACCGGGCGAACAACCGGACGAACAACCGTCTCCGTACTCGGCGCGGCAACGACGCCCATCGAAGGGAACGACCCGATGCGCACCACCGTCGGCATCATCGGAGCCGGCCCCGCCGGCCTCCTCCTCGCCCGGCTGCTCCACAACGCGGGCATCGACTCGGTCGTCCTGGAGAGCCGCGACCGGGCCTACGTCGAGCAGCGCCAGCGGGCCGGCATCCTCGAACAGGGCACGGTGGACGTGCTGCGCGCGGCCGGGGCCGCCGGGCGCCTGGACCGCGAGGGGCTCCGGCACGACGGCATCGAGCTGCGGTTCGCCAGGCGGCGCCACCGCGTCGACTTCCCCGCCCTCACCGGCGGCCGGTCCGTGACCGTCTACGCCCAGACCGAGGTCTGCAAGGACCTCATCGCCCTCCAGCTGACGTCCGGCGGCCCGCTGCTGTTCGAGGCGCAGGCCCTCGCCGTGGAGGACGCGGAGAGCGACAGCCCGCGCGTGCGGGTTCCGGCACGAGGGCCGCGAGGACGTCCTGGAGTGCGAGTACGTCGTCGGCTGCGACGGCTTCCGGGGCGTCTCCCGCGACGCGGTCCCCGCCGGCACCGGCCGCGTCTTGGAGCGGACCTACCCCTACGGCTGGCTCGGCATCCTCGCCGACGTCCCGCCCTCCCACGACGAGCTCGTCTACGCCCGCCACGACCGCGGCTTCGCCCTGCTGTCCATGCGCTCCCCGAGCGTGTCCCGCCTCTACCTCCAGGTGCCCCAGGGCACGGACGCCGCCGAGTGGAGCGACGACGACATCTGGGCGGAGCTGGAGCGCCGCTTCGAGACCGACGACGACTGGCGGCTGCGGCGCGGCCCGATCACCCAGAAGTCCGTCACCCCGATGCGCTCCTACGTCCACGAACCGATGCGGCACGGCCGCCTCTTCCTCGCCGGCGACGCGGCGCACATCGTGCCGCCCACGGGCGCCAAGGGCCTCAACCTCGCCGTCGGTGACGTGGTCACCTTCGCGAGGGCACTGACGCATGAGAAGGAGACGGGCTCGGCCGGGCTCCTCGACGCCTACTCCGCGACCTGTCTGCGCCGCGTCTGGCAGGCCGAGCGGTTCTCCTACGACATGACGACCCTCCTGCACCGGGCGCCCGACGCGACCGGCTTCGAGGAGCGCCTCCAACTGGCCCGCCTGGAGCGGCTCGCGTCCTCCCGGGCGGCCGAGACGGACCTCGCCGAGGCGTACACCGGGTTCCCGTTCGGGTGACGCTCGATCCGGTGATCCGGGAGCGGGATCTCCGGACGGTTCCGGACGTGTCGCGGCTTGGTCATGAATGAGCCCCTCCGGTCCTGGGAATCAGAGATCCGCGTAGCGTGTTGCGCAGCACGACGAGGGAAAGATCCTCCCCAAGCAGTAGGGTCAATCCTTTGCCTACCTATTACTCTTGTGGCCAAGGCCACGACCGTGGCCATGGAGGAGTGAAATGAGGAGCAGAAACCCGGTCTTCTCGCGACGGGGGTTCAGCCGCGACAACGGCTACGCGGGCTTCAACACCGCGCCGCAGGCCGGGGGTCCCGCAGTCGGCACGCAGCAGGGCAACCCGTACGCCCAGCCGTCCGGCAACCCCTACGCGCAGAACCCGTACGCCCAGCAGGACCTGCAGTACGCCGCTCCGCCGCAGGCCCCGGCCACCACCGGCCGGATGACGATCGACGACGTCGTCCTGCGGACCGGTTCGACGCTCGGTGTCCTCATCGTCACCGCCGCGCTCGCGTGGACGCTGCTGCCCGTCGACGACGCCAACATCAACCGCTCGTACGGCTTCGGTATCGGCGCCGCGCTGATCGGCATGGTCCTGGCGTTCGTGCAGTCCTTCAAGCGCAAGGCCTCGCCCGCGCTGATCCTGTCGTACGCGGCCTTCGAGGGCGTCTTCCTCGGCGTCGTCTCCAACATCGTCGACGACCGCATCGCCAGCGGCGCGGCCATGCAGGCCGTGATCGGCACCATGGCGGTCTTCGCCGGCGTGCTGGTCGCCTACAAGGCCGGCTGGATCCGCGTCAACCGGCGCTTCTACGGCTTCGTCATGGCGGCCGCCCTCGGCTTCGTCCTGCTGATGGCGGTGAACCTGCTGTTCGCCGTCTTCGGCGGCGGTGACGGCCTCGGCTTCCGCAGCGGCCCGCTCGGCATCGTGTTCGGTGTCATCGGCATCCTGCTCGGCGCGTGCTTCCTCGCCCTCGACTTCAAGCAGGTCGAGGACGGCATCGCCTACGGCGCCCCCCGCGAGGAGGCCTGGCTCGCCGCCTTCGGCCTGACGCTGACCCTGGTGTGGATCTACATGGAGTTCCTGAGGCTCATCGCGATCCTCAACAGCAACGACTAGCTCCGCCGCACCACGAAAGGGCCCCGGGTTCACCCGGGGCCCTTTCGCTGTCCACACGTGCGCGCCTAGAGCAGTTTGCGCGCGGCCCTCCTCAGGTCGTACTCGTGAATGATCGCCTTGGCGTGGCCGTACGCGAGGTCGTGCTCGGCGCGGAGCCAGCTGACCTTCTCCTCGAAGCGGAAGAGAGCGGGGCCTTCGTCGACGGTGCGCAGCCAGTCGGACACCTCACGACCGGTGCAGTGGGGAATGCGGGCGAGCATGTTGCGGTGGGTCTCCTGGGAGAAGACTTGGGACATCGGCGCCTCCGGACGCAAAGGGGATGTAAGCCGGTCCTTCCAGTCACCGTGCCTGAGCGTCGGCGCGTTGGCAACAGTCGCGGTGCGGCGCGTAGTCTCGCGGCGTGGTTGATACGACGCCTCTCGTCCGCGCGGTGGATCACTTCGCCGACCGTCTGCGGGCCGCTCCGCAGAGCCGGTTGCAGCGCAGTGCCGCCGCGGAAGCGCTGGCGCTGGCCAGGGAGTTGGCCCGGTGGGCGCAGCGGGTCGAGGACCCGGGAGGTCCGCCCCGGGAGATGCCCGACGCGGGAATGTTCGCCGCGGCCGATCAGATCACCGTCGCCGTGCACGATGTCGCGCTCGTGCTGCGGAGTGACGGGGAGGTCGCGGAGGCCGTGCGGATGGTTGAGGAGGCGCAGAAGCGGGCGGGGGTTTGACGGGTGCGGGGTCCCGTGCGGGTGCGTGGGGTCTTTTGCGCAGTTCCTCGCGCCCCTGGGGTGGGGCCGGTTCAGCCGGGTTTCCGGTGCGGGTGCGTGGGGCTTGGCGCGCAGTTCCTCGCGCCCCTCGGGTGGGGCGGGTCGGCCCGGGTTTCGTGTGCGGGGCCTCGTGCCTGTGAGGTGGGGCGGGTGGGTCAGAGGCTGGCTATGACTCGGTCCGCGAGGATGTAGACGTTCTCCTCGCCGCAGGCGAACGTCAGGGTGTAGGCGCCCGAGATGCCGGAGCCGCCCAGGAGGGTCGGGGTGAGGCCGGCGCGGAGAGCGGCCGCGAGACGTTCCGCGGTCTCGCGGTGGCCCGGGGTCATGCACAGCGTCGTACCGTCCGCGAAGACGTAGACGTCGAGGGTGCCCAGCGGGCCCGGGCGGACGTCGGCCAGTTCCACGTGGGAGGCGGCCAGTTCCTCCAGGGTCGCGACCGTACGCTCATGGTCGTCGACGGCCGGTGACGCGACCGGCACGAAGTCCGGGTGCGAGGGGTGGCGGCGGCGGGCCGCGGCCAGCTCCGGGGACTCCCCGGCGAACTCGTCGGTGTCCGCGCCCGGCTCGGTCACCGTCTCCAGCGGCTCCAGGCCCAGGAAGTCGGCCTGGCGGGGCAGGAACAGCTCACTGTCCGGCAGGCCCAGCAGGCTGGGCGCGTCGGAGGCGTCACGGGACTCCTGCGCGGCCCAGAACGCCCGCGCCTCGGCGAGCTCACGCTCCCGCTCCTCGGCGAGCGCCTCGGCCACGGCCGCGCGTATCTCGTCGACGTCCGCGGCGAGACGGGCGGCGGGCACCCGGCCGCGCAGGGCGGCCGCGTTGCTCTGCGCCAGTTCCGTGTGCAGCGCCGCGACCTGTCGGCGCAGCACCATGAGGGTGCGCAGGACGGCGACGCCCACGGCGCCTGTGGCGGCCGTGGTGAGCAGCAAAGCGATCGGCATGGCGCTCACTGACGTACTCCCGGTTCAAAAGTCGACCCCCGACTTCCTACATCAGCTTGAAGGGCGGACTATCCCGCTGTCAGTGCGTAACGTCACGAAACGGGCAGGAGTTTGGGTCGGGGGGTAGGTGGGGTAGTGGCTCTGACCTGGGCGAATCCTGTTCTGGGCGAGATAGGTCACATCCTGGGGGAGATTGGATCACAAATCGGCCCAGAACCCGGGGGTTTCTCAGGTTCTGGGCCGATGGGTGACGCAGGGTCCCCGGTCGGCTACTGACAGGTGTTCAGCAGCGGTCCGGGGGCGGGGCGGAGAGGGTCAGCTGAGGCGCTCGATGACCATCGCCATGCCCTGGCCGCCGCCGACGCACATCGTCTCCAGGCCGAACTGCTTGTCGTGGAACTGGAGCGAATTGATCAGCGTGCCGGTGATGCGGGCGCCGGTCATGCCGAACGGGTGGCCGACGGCGATGGCGCCACCGTTGACGTTCAGCTTGTCCAGCGGGATGCCCAGGTCGCGGTAGGACGGGATCACCTGGGCGGCGAACGCCTCGTTGATCTCGACCAGGTCGATGTCGCCGATGGTGAGGCCCGCGCGCCGCAGGGCCTGCTTGCTCGCCTCGACCGGGCCGAGGCCCATGATCTCGGGGGAGAGGCCGGAGACGCCGGTGGAGACGATCCGGGCCAGCGGGGTCAGGCCGAGTTCGGCGGCCTTGGTGTCGGACATGATCACCAGGGCGGCCGCGCCGTCGTTCAGCGGGCAGCAGTTGGCCGCCGTCACCATGCCGTCGGGGCGGAAGACCGGCTTGAGGCCCTGGACGCCCTCCAGCGTGACGCCGGCGCGCGGGCCGTCGTCCTTGGCGACGACCGTGCCGTCGGGCAGCGTGACCGGGGTGATCTCGCGCTCCCAGAAGCCGTTCTTGATGGCTTCCTCGGCGAGGTTCTGCGAGCGGACGCCGAACTCGTCCATGTCCTGGCGGGTGACGCCCTTGATGCGGGCCAGGTTCTCGGCGGTCTGGCCCATCGCGATGTAGGCGTCGGGCACGAGGCCGTCCTCGCGCGGGTCGTGCCAGCTGGTGCCCTCCTGCTCGGCGACCGCGGCGGTGCGCGCCTCGGCCTCGGCGAAGAACGGGTTGTGCGTGTCGGGCAGGCTGTCGGAGTTGCCCTTGACGAACCGGGAGACCAGCTCGACACCCGCCGAGATGAACACGTCGCCCTCGCCGGCCTTGATGGCGTGCAGGGCCATGCGGCTCGTCTGGAGCGACGAGGAACAGTAGCGGGTGATCGTGCAGCCGGGGAGGTGGTCCATCCCCATCTGCACGGCCACGATCCGGCCGAGGTTGTTGCCCTGCTCGCCGCCGGGCAGGCCGCAGCCGAGCATCAGGTCGTCGATGTCCCGGGGGTCGAGCTCCGGGACCTTGGCGAGCGCCGCCTGGATGATCGTGGCGGTCAGGTCGTCGGGGCGCAGGTCCTTGAGGGAGCCCTTGAAAGCGCGGCCGATGGGGGAGCGGGCGGTCGAGACGATCACGGCTTCGGGCATCACGGCTCCAGACGACGACGGGAGGGGCTTACGGGGCAAGTTACCTGTCCGTAAGCCCGTGGTCACCGCCATCCGGGTGTGATGCGGACCTCTTTTCCAAGCGCTTGCTTAGGTCCAGGTGGCGGGTGGCGCCGGGACGAACAGCCGTCCACCGGTGGCCGGGCCGGCGGCCGGACCACACGACCCGCCCACGGCGAGGCGAGGACCGCCGCGAGCGGGACGGGCGCCAGCGGGACCGGAGCCAGCGGGACCGGCGCGCGCGGAGGACCGGCACGCGCAGGACCGGCGGCGAGCCGGCCCGCCGCGAGCAGGGCCCGCGATGGTCCGGTGACGTCGCCGTGCCGCTCACGCGGTGAACGCTGCGCGTACGCGAGGAGGTGCTGCGCGTACGCGAGGAGGTGCTGCGCGTACGCGAGGAGGTGCTGCGCGTACGCGGGGGACGCGGCCCTCAGGTCTCCGCGCCGTCCTTGTCGTGCGGCCCGCCCACCGGCTCGTCGACGCGCACCGCCGCAGGCAGCCTGCGGCGGCGCCGCTTGAGCAGGGCCCAGGGCCCCTTCGGGCCGCTCGGCATGGCCGCCGCGACCTCCGTACCGGCCTCCGAGGCCGCCTCCGCGGCGGCCCGGGCCACGGGAAGGAAGCCCTCGCGGCGGGAGACGTCCGGACGCTCCTCGTCGGCCGGCCACAGGCCCAGCGCCGCGCAGACCGTGGGCAGCACCGCCATCGCCGCCGTGGCGTAGCCCTCCGCGGAGGGGTGGTAGTTGTCCGGGCCGAACAGCTCCCGCGGGTTCGCCTCGAACTCGGGGCCCAGCAGGTCGCCCAGCGACACCGTGCGGCCGCCCTGCTCCACCGCCCCGATGGTCTGCGCCGCCGCCAGCTGGCGGGACGCCCGCCGGGCCAGCCACCGCAGCGGCTGCTGCACCGGCTCGATGGTGCCCAGGTCGGGACAGGTCCCGACGACGACCTCGGCGCCCGCCGTGCGCAGCCGCCGTACCGCCGCCGCGAGGTGACGCACCGAACGCGTCGGTGGCATCCGGTGGGTCACGTCGTTCGCACCGATCATGATCACGCAGACGTCGGGCACCCGGGTGGAATCCGACAGGGCGAGCGCGACCTGCCGGTCCAGGTCGTCGGAGCAGGCCCCGGGCAGGGCCAGGTTGCGCAGTTCCACCGGGCGTTCCGCCACCGCCGCCAGCCCCGAGGCCAGCAGCGCGCCCGGCGTCTGCCCGCCCCGGTGCACGCCCTGGCCGGCCGCCGTCGAGTCGCCCAGCATCGCCAGCCGCAGCGGCGGCTCACCCGGGACGGAGTACCCGAGGCCGTACAGCCCCTGCGCGTTCGGCACATGGGGTGCCGAGCCGTTGCCCACCTGCCGCCTGGCCATCCGCACCTCGGCCAGCACCAGACCGACCGCCGCCGCCCCGGCCAGACCGATCCCGCCACCGCCGTAGGCGGCGCCGGCCGCGATGCGCCGGGCCACCCTCGCTCTCGACATGCTCGTCATACGTCGCCGCCACCTCCACGTACCGGTACACCCACTGCTTGCCCCGCACGCACCGTCGTCAAATCCCCACGGGCGGTGAACGACCGTCACGAGTGCCGGAGCGGCGGTCGGCCCTGTCGTCGGACACCCCCTGCCCCCTGGGGCGCGGGCCGCACCCCGCAGCGCGCCGAACCACCCGCGTGGCCCACCCGGCCCCGGAACCGGACGAACAGCGGGAATCCGACGGCAGCCCTTAGGCTGGCGGAACCACTACGACCACTTCTTTTGCAAGCATCCGGAGACAACGGTGCAATTCCACGACTCGATGATCAGCCTCGTCGGCAACACCCCGCTGCTGAGGCTCAACAGCGTGACCAAGGGCATTCGGGCGACCGTCCTCGCCAAGGTGGAGTACTTCAACCCCGGCGGTTCCGTGAAGGACCGCATCGCCCTGCGCATGATCGAGGCGGCCGAGGAGAGCGGCGAACTCAGGCCCGGCGGCACCATCGTCGAGCCGACCAGCGGCAACACCGGGGTCGGGCTCGCCATCGTGGCCCAGCAGAAGGGCTACAAGTGCATCTTCGTGTGCCCCGACAAGGTGTCCCTCGACAAGATCAACGTGATGCGGGCCTACGGGGCCGATGTGGTCGTCTGCCCCACCGCCGTCGATCCGGAGCACCCGGACTCCTACTACAACGTCTCCGACCGCCTCGTGCGCGAGACGCCCGGCGCCTGGAAGCCCGACCAGTACTCCAACCCGAACAACCCGCTCTCGCACTACCACTCCACCGGCCCCGAGCTGTGGGAGCAGACCGAGGGGCGGATCACCCACTTCGTGGCGGGCGTGGGCACCGGCGGCACCATCTCCGGCACCGGCCGCTACCTGAAGGACGCCAGTGACGGCAGGGTCCAGGTCGTCGGCGCCGACCCCGAGGGGTCCGTGTACTCCGGCGGCTCCGGACGGCCCTACCTCGTGGAGGGCGTCGGCGAGGACTTCTGGCCGAGCGCCTACGACCGGACGGTCGCCGACGAGATCGTCGCGGTGTCCGACAAGGACTCCTTCCAGATGACCCGCCGGCTCGCGAAGGAGGAGGGCCTGCTGGTGGGCGGCTCCTGCGGCATGGCCGTCGTCGCAGCGCTCCGCGTCGCCGAGCGCCTTGGCCCCGACGACGTGGTCGTCGTCCTGCTGCCCGACAGCGGCCGCGGCTACCTCTCAAAAATCTTCAACGACGAGTGGATGGCCGATTACGGTTTCCTGGAGAACGAGGGCACCAGCGCCCGCGTCGCCGACGTCCTCAGCGACAAGGTGCACGGCGCCATCCCCTCCCTCGTCCACATGCACCCGGACGAGACCGTCGGCCAGGCCATCGAGGTGCTGCGCGAGTACGGCGTCTCGCAGATGCCGATCGTGAAGCCGGGCGCCGGTCACCCGGACGTCATGGCCGCCGAGGTCGTCGGCTCGGTCGTCGAGCGGGAACTCCTGGACGCCCTGTTCACTCAGCGGGCCTCGCTGGAGGACCCGTTGGAGAAGCACATGTCGGCGCCGCTGCCGCAGGTCGGGTCCGGTGAGCCGGTCGCCGACCTGATGACCGTGCTGGGCTCGGCGGACGCGGCGATCGTCCTCGTCGAGGGCAAGCCGACCGGGGTGGTCAGCCGGCAGGACCTGCTGGCCTTCCTCGCCCGTGGTGGGAAGTGACGGCAAACCTGCGGTGAACCGCCGGTGCGGGCGATGAACTTGCGGTTTCCCACCGAAAGGGTGGACTTCGCGGAAGTGGTACGAGCGTGTCACGTACACGCAGCACCGGCTTAACACGGCTCCGGCACATTGGTGGATGTCGGCGGGGCGGGAGCGGCTCCCCGCCCAGCCGACACCGAAACGGCGTCAAGGACCTCCGGAGCGGCTCCCGGACCTCCATGGACGCCATGGACGCGCACGCCCGGCCCTGACCCGGCACGCGTCCTCCGCGGGGACCGCCGTCGTCCCGCCCCCCGGCAACGGGGGTGCGGCGGTCCCCGCGCACAACCCTCCGCGCCTTCCGCGCTTGAGACGGTCTCTCAAGTGCCGGTCGTGCCGGCTGCGGCTTTCCAGCCGCCGGGCAGCGCCGGCCTCTCCGCCGCCTCCGAGTCCGGCTCGGGTGTGTGGACCACGCTCGTGTGCTCCGGGTCGGTCAGGACCGTCACCGTCTCGTACGGCAGTGTGAGCAGGCCCGCCACCGGGTGAACCCGCGGCAGGTCATGGTGCTGCCCACCCGGCGGGTGTGAGGTCCGGGCGGGCGGTGTGGAAGCTCCTATAGATCGTCAAGCGGCTCGTGTGAGCTGTTCAGTGGTGACCTGAGGGTGGGGCAGGTGTCGGTAGACCTCGCGGGCGACGAATCGTTTCAGGCAGCGGACGATGTCTTTCTTCGTCATGCCTTCGGCGGTGCGTTTAGCGACGTAGTCCCGGGTGCGCTGGTCGTGGCGCATGCGGACCAGCACGATGGTGTGCAGGGCCCGGTTGGCCTGGCGGTCACCTCCCCGGTTGAGTCGGTGCCGGTTCG